>JAYUBK010000329.1:0-9485 GCA_043740835.1 Chloroflexota bacterium | reverse complement strand
CCGGATCTACTTCGTCGGCGTGGGTACCGGACTCGGCGCCGGTGACGCCGAGGGGCACGGTCCCGTCGCCGGCGCGCTCTGGGCCTGCTGGATCAGTTGCCCGACCTGGGCGATCTCGGCCGCATATCCGGCGAGGTCGCCCGCCCTCAGTTTGTCCTGAGCAGTCTGGTAATGCTGGTTCGCCAGCGACAGCAGCTGCTGCACGCAGGATCCGGTCCCGGGAGAGGGATTCGGATTGGGATTCGGGTTCGGATTGGGATTCGGATTGGGATTCGGATTGGGATTCGGGTTAGTTCCGCCCGCGAGCTTCACCAGGGCGCCCGCGAGGGTGTCGTCCCAGACGACCTTCTGGCCGACGGCGAGGATCACCTTCTTGAGCTCGGGGATGCTCGTCGTTCCTGTCGCCCGCAGGTAGACAGGCTCGAAGTAGAGGAACCCGGAGCCCACAGGGACGGTCAGCAGGTTGCCCTGCTGGACCGAGGACCCACTCTGATTCCAGAGCGTGAATTGGCTCGAGATCTCGGTGTTCTCCTGGATGAAGTTCCCAATCTGCTGCGGTCCGAAGATCGTCTCCCCGTGGGGTAGCTGGTACAGCGCCAGCTCGCCATAGTGGCTGCCATCGTTGCGGGCTGCGAGCCAGCTGATCATGTTCGGCCGGTTGTTGGGGGTGAAGGGTTGGATGAGGAGGTACTCGACCTGAGACTCACCCGGCAGCCGCATCAGCACGTAGTAGGGCTGCAGCGCCCGAGTCGAGCCGGGGCTGTCCTGCTCCAGCGGGAGTGCCCAGTTGTCCTCACGCAGGTAGAAGACGCGGGTGTCTTTGACGTGGTAGGCGCGGTAGACCGAGGCCTGGACCGCGAAGAGGTCCTCGGCATAGCGGAAGTGCGCCCGGATCGAAGCCGGGGCCTGATCGACGGAGTGGAAGAGCGTCGGAAAGGTCTTCTGGTAGGCCTTGAGGACGGGGTCCTTCGGGTCGACGATGTAGAAGGTCGGAGTCCCTTCGTATGCGTCGATGACGACCTTCACCGAGTTGCGCACGTAGTTGAAGCCGTCGAGCGAGGTGCCGCTCGACTCCTCGGTCTGGCTATAGGGGTAGGTGCTGGCGGTCGTGTAGGCGTCCTGGATCCAGTAGATCTTTCCGTCCACGACCGCCACATAGGGGTCGTGGTCGAGCGTCAGGAAGGGTGCGATGGCGGTGACCCGCTCCTGGATGTTGCGGTTGAAGAGGATCTGCGTCTGCGGCGTCACCTGGTTCGAGATGAGGAGGTTGAGGTCGCCGGTGCGGGCTGCCCAGGCAAGCTTGTCGGCACCCTGGAGCAGAGGGCTGTGGGTCCCCTTGTAGGAGGCGAAGGCATCGCTGCCGCCCAGCGGGTAGTCGAACTCCTGTTGGGCTGACGGAGCCAGAACATAGTTGCTGGTCGACTGGCCGAAGTAGATCGCGGGCTTGTCGATCGTGATGGCGCCCTGGGGCGGGATGTCGCGCGCGATCAGGACCGGAAGCCCGTTGGGATCGACGGCATTCACCGGGCTGGCCACCACTCCATAGCCGTGGGTGTAGGTGAGCTTCTGGTTCACGAAGCCCTGGGACTGCGAAGGCAGCTTGGCGGTGTCAAGCTCGCGCGCGCTGAGCTCGAGCTGGGTCAGCTTGCCGTCGATGAGGTAGCGGTCGATGTCGATCTTGTTGAGGCTGTAGTAGGTCCTGATGGCCTGCAGCTGAGGGTAAGTCTCGCCAAGCTGCCGGTAATCCCAGAGCCGGAGGTTGTCGATCGTCGTCTTGTCGTCGGTGATGTCCTTCTGGGTGAGGGTCGCCGTGCCCGGGTACTCGGTCGTAGTGACAGTGTCGAGCCCGAACGCCTGGCGCGTGCCTGCGAGCTCGCGGGCGATGTAGGGCTCCTCCTGGCTGTACTGGTTGGGAGCGACGGTCAGTCGCTCGACCCCGGAGGCGACGACGGCACCCACGATCCCGACCACGATCCAGATCGCGAGCGCGACGACGGGGAGCCAGATCCGCCTCAAGACCGCGTTCGCCAGCAGCCCGGCGACGAGGATCGCGGCCAGCACCAGCTGTACGTAGATGATCGGCACGCGCACGTTCACGTCCGTGTAGCCGGCGCCCCAGATGTAGCCGTTGTGCTGACTCAGAAGGTCGTAGCGGCCAACAAAGGCGCCGGCGCCGACCAGAGCCGCCGTGATCGCAAGGAGGATCGAGACGTGCGAGATGCCGCGGACCGGCAGGCGAAGGTCGATGTCCGTCCCTCGCCAGGCGTACAGGCCCGCGACGAGCAGGGCCGTCAGGAACGCCAGCCCGAGGCCCCACGCGAGCGCCGTGTGCAGGAAGGGCAGAGTGAACAGGTAGAAGCCGATGTCCTGGTGGAACACGGGCTCCGTGATCCCGGTGGATGAGCCGTTCAAAAAGAGCGCCAGCTCCTGCCACTGCGATGCGGCACCGGCCGAGAAGGCCAGCGAGAGGAGCACGGCAACGCCGAGGCCGAGGTAACCCGGCGGGGTGCGGATGAAGCGTCGGCGAATGCCCATCGTGCGCAGCACGCTCGCCTCCCTCAACCGGAGCGCGATGACGACGTTGACGGTGACGAAGAGGAAGGCTGCCAGCAGGCTGCCGAAGAACAGGCTGAGCTGGAAGCCCAGCCGGGTTGTGAACACATCGCCCAGGCCCAGCGCCTGGAACCATTTGAGGTCGGTGTAGATCCCGATCGACGGGTTGGCGACGAACAGGATGGCCAGGAGCAGCGCGAAGGCGGCGACCGCCACCCAAAACCGCCTCGGAGGCGTGGGCAAGTGGAAGTCACTCATGTCGATCTCGCCGTCGAAGGGCGGGTAACGGCGCATTACTCGACCACCTTGGCACTTCTGCGCAATGGAAGGATGACCAGAAGTGAAACCACCGCCAGCACCATAGCCGCCGCGATGGCCGGACGGTACGTTCCCATCGCGTCCCGGACGAACCCGGCCGCAGGTGGGCCGACCAGTGCGCCGATCGCGGCGGAGGTGTAAAGGGCGCCCACGGTACCTCCGAGTCCCTCGGCTCCGAAGAGGTCGGCCGCAACCGCGGGCGAGAGCGCGACCCAGCCTCCGTACCCGAAGCCCATCAGGAAGGCGAACGCCACGAGACCCCCGTAGCCGGGCTCGAGGAGCCAGATCAGGTAGCTCGCCGCCATCAGCAGGACAGTCCCCTTGTAGGTCCTCACGGAGCCGGCGCGGCCGGCCAGCCAGCCAAGGATGATGCGCCCGAGAAAGCTTCCCGCCCCGATCACCGCGATGAGCCCCGTGGCCCTCACAACGTCGACCCCGCCGGCCTCGGCATAGGGCACCAGGTGTACGAAGAAGACGAACAGCGAGAAGGAGAGGAACAGGGCTGAGACATACATCAGGGCGAACTCACGAGACCGCACCGCCCGCCCGAGCGTGAGTGAGCCCGCCGGATGAATTCCCTGCGGCCGGAAGGTCGCTGCCGCACAGGCCGTGAGGATGAGGAAGCTCGCCACGCCGAAGATGGCATAGGTCGTCCTCCAGCCGTGGGCGCTGATCAGGGCTGCGGCGAGGGGAGGAACGAAGAGTGTCCCGAGCCCGATGCCGCTGACCGCGATCCCGATCGCGAGCCCTCTCCGGGCGTGAAACCAGCCGCCGGCGGCCCCGACCATCGGAACGTATCCGCAGGTGGTTCCGATCCCGACACCGAGTCCATAGGTCAGGTAACCAAGCTGGATGTTCGGGACTATCGCCGTGAGCAGAAGCCCTCCGCCCATGACCAAGGCGCCCGCGAAGACAACCTTGCGGGCGCCGATCCGGTCAGCCAGCCAGCCGCTGAGCACTCCGAGCCCGAAATAGAGAAAGGCGGTGATGGAGAAGACGGCGGCGGTCGCACCCGCACCGCTGTGGAAATCCCTCGCCATGGGCCCGAAGAAGGCGCCGAACGAATAGGCGATCCCGAACACCGTGAACATGGAGACGAAGGCGGCGCCGACGACGATCCAGCCGCGCGCCGATTCAGGAAAAGGAGATGGGGCGCCCTGGCTGACCGCGATGGTGGGCTAGATCGTGCGGCCGCTTCCGGCCCAGTACTTGTCGCGGACCTGCCGCTTCAGGAGTTTCCCGTCCGTCGAGCGCGGCAACTCGGCGACGAAGTCGATTGTCCTCGGCCGCTTGTAACCCGCCAGTTGCGCGCCGCAGAACTCGATGATCTCGGCCTCCGTCGCCGTGCGGCCGTCGCGCAGCTTGACGACCGCCTTGACCTCCTCGCCGAACTCCTCGTTGGGGATCCCGATGACTGTCGCATCCTCAATCGCAGGATGAGCGATCAGCACTGACTCGATCTCGGCCGGATAGATGTTGACCCCACCCGAGATGATCATGTCGATCTTCCTGTCACAGATGTAGTAGAAATCCTCCGCGTCCCTGTATGCGATGTCGCCCACCGAGAAATACCCATCCTTGAGGCTCTTCCGGGTGGCGTCCTCGCGCTTGTAGTACTCGGCCAGCCAGTCGTGCTTCACGAAAAACTCACCCGGCATCCCGACCGGCACCTCGACGCCCTCCTCATCGAGCAGCCGGATCTCCTGGCCCGGCACCGGGGTGCCGCAGGAACCGGGCTTGCGGAGCTGGTCCTCGGGCCGGAGGATGGTGTTGATCCCGGTCTCGGTGGCGCCGTAGAACTCCCACAGGACCGGGCCGAAATACTCGTCGCAGCGCTGTTTCAGGGAAAACGGGAAAGGCGCCGCGCCGGCGATCATGGCGCGCATCGACGAGTGGTCGATGGTCCTGCGGAACTCCTCCGGCGTGTTCAGCATCCGCGCGATGAGGGTGGGCGCCATGAAGGTGGTCGTGACGCGGTACCTGTCGATCAGGGTCAGCGCCTCCTGGGCATCGAATTTCGTCTCCAGGACGACCGTCGCGCCGAGGATCTGGTGGATGTAGGAGAAGAACCCGACTGCGCTGTGGTAGCCCGGTCCGGCGACCAGGTGCACGTCGGATTCGTCAAGACCGAAGATCCCAATGACCTGCAGGATGTTCTCGATGTTGACGCCGTTGGGCCGGTAGGCGCCCTTCGGCCTGCCCGTGGTTCCCGAGGTATAGATCATCGTGGCGCCGACCGGGTTGGCGTCACCCGCCAGGTCGTCGTCGGATGAATCGGCGATCAGATCCTCATAGGCCAGCCAACCGGGAGGTGGAGTGCCGCCGGTGGCGATGTAGATCCGCTCTCCGACGACCTCCTTACGAGCCTCCTCGACAACCGGGACGAACTCTTCGCCTGCAGTGATGACCTTGGCCTCGCAGTCGTTGATCACAAATGCCACCTCGGCCGGCTTGAGCCGGAAACTGATGGGCACGCCGACGGCGCCGGCGCGCCGCGAGGCATGTGTCAACTCGTTGCCGGGGATCCCGTTATAGGCCATGCCGGCGAAGCGGTCACCCGACTCCAGGCCGAGCTTGCGGAGCGCGTTCGCGACCCGGTTCGCCCTCAGGTGTAATTGCGCGAAGGTGACCTCGCGTTCGTTGTGGATGAGAGCGACCTTGTCCCCCCGAGCCTGCGCGTGCATTGCGAGGAGGTCGCCGATCTGCGCAGCCACGGGCGAAATCCTACTCGCGGATCAGCGACGCGTGGCCGGGGTCGAGGCAGCCGTCAGCGTCGTCCCGCTCGGGAAGAGTTCAGTCCTTCAGGTTCGCCGGGTCGAGGAGTTCCTCGCGGGGGCGGGTGATCGGCTGCCGGGCATGCATGATCTCGATGAGCTTCTTGCGGCCCTTGGGGGGGCCGATCATGATCGCCCCGACGAGCCGATCTTCCAGGAAGAACAATTTCCGGAAGAACTTCTCTTCATAGGAGAAGGTGCGAACCGATTCGAGGTTCGGTTGCACGTCCGGCGTCACGCCCATCACAGCCATCGTCGACCCGAACATGGTCGTCGTGTAGGTCGGGACATCGAAAAAATCCTCGTTCTCGCCCGCCATGTTGTGGGCGGCGACCTTGCCGTGGGCGATGGCGTTGTCCCAGGTCCCCATCTGGTTGTGCTTCTTGACCATGAGGTCATAAAAGACCGCGATGTCGCCGGCAGCGTAGACGTCAGGGAGGTTCGTGCGCAGCTTGGCATCGGTGACTATGCCCTTGCGAATCTCGGCGCCGGTTCCCTCCATCGGCTCCGTGTAGTACTTGAGGCCGACGCCATAGCAGAGGGCGTCGAACTCCACCCTGCGACCGTTTGCCGTCTCGACCTCGAAATGGCCGTTCTTTGGCGTGAAGCGTTCGGCCTCGTCGTTGACGATGAACTCGACGCCCATCTCTTCGCCCAGTTGCCGGCAGAGCGCGCCGCCTTCTTCGTCGAGGACGTAGCGGAGAAAGCGCGGCCCCCTCATGAGCCAGGTGACCTTGGTTCCTCGGTGCTGAATGCCCTCGGCCAGCTCATACGCGATGAAACTGCCACCCATGATGAGGACCTGCTTCGCGGTGTCGGCCATCTCGATGATGCGATTGGTGTCGTCGATGGTCTGGAATCCGTAGATGCAGGGCAGCTCGGCGGCTCCCGGCCAGGGCGGCGGCGCGGGTTGGCCTCCGGTGGCGACAAGGAGAGCGTCGTACTTGAAGGTCTGGCCCCTGTCGGTGGTGACTGTCTTCGCAGCCGGGTCGATGCTCGTGCACCAGGTCTCGAAATGGATGTCGAGGTTCTTCTTGTCGTAATCCTCGAAGCTCCGCATGAGGACTTTCTCCTCGCGGACCTGGCCGCGCAGGTAGCGCGGCAGGGCGACGCGGTTATAGAGCGGGTGGCGCTCGGCGGCGAGCATCACTATCGAGGCTTCAGAGTCGCGCGCCCGGAGCTCCTCGGCACAGGTCTGACCGGCGATGCCGTTGCCGAGGACGACGTATTGACGGGTCAGTTCTGCAACCTCAACGAGTAATAGCCCATCCGGTCAGGCTCAGCCTCGAAATCGTAGCCGGTCTCCTCCAGGTCGCCGCGGGATGGGTGGCCGTCGGGCAGGAATACGCCGACCCTGGTGCGGCCCATCAGGTCCGCCTCCGAGCGGAGCGCCAGGAGGAGATCCCTGAGGGCGGCGCCCGAGCCGGCCAGGAAGCCCATCCAGAGAGTTGCATCGCCGGCCCAGGGCCTCACGATGGCCACCACCCGGCCGCCGGCGCCGGTCCGGACCTGGCCGAGGCCGGCCTGCCGCGCCAGCTCGATGCCATCGAGCTCCCGCACTGTCTCGCCGTCAACGACGAGACCCTTGTAAGCGGCGAAGGCGGGGTCGACGGAGACCGCGCGGAAGAGCCGCTCGGCGTCCTCCGGCCGGCCCAGAGAAGGCGGCTCGTCGCCCTCCACGGCGGTGGCGAACCCGATCTCGGTGCCAAGCTCGAGCTCAAACCCGGCGGAGATGAAGAGCCTGATGGCATCGGGGTTGGCGCTGGTAAGTCGCATCCTTTTGAACCCCATTCCCCGCGCCTGGGTGACTGCCGCCGTCAGCATCCGGCGCGCCAGGCCCTGGCGGCGAAAGCGTTTCCCGACACGCAGGCCCTCGTAGTAGATCACCTCCGCGGTCAGCGGCCGCAGCCGCTGGAATCCGGCGACTTCGCCTTCCACCTCGGCGGCCTGGAACGTCGCCCCCGGGTCCGCAACCCAGGCGTCGAAAACCGAGGGCAGGTAGTCGTGGCCGTCCCAGACCTCGGCGGTGATCTCGAGCATCGCCTGGCGATCGGCGGGCCGGACAGGCCGCAGCTCGACGCTCATCGGGCCGGCGGCGCCCAGTGCGCGAGGCCGGTCACCATCTCGCCGGCGTCATAAAGGAAGGAGCCGTCGGGCTGGAGGGCCAGATTCGCCTCCAGCCAGCCCCTTGCGACGACCTCATCCCAGGAATCGCCGGCATCGATCCGGCAGTCATCGATTGCCATTTCCATGGTGCCGTAGCGGGAGAGGGACGAGCGGCGCTCGACCTCCACGTCGGGGTCGCGGCCCATCCAGTGGAGGAGGTTGTAAAGGTCGGAGAAGCGGACCTGGCGAGGCGCGGGGCTGCCCCGGAGGATCTCGGTCACCACGTCGGGCGGGCGCCGGTGTCGCCGGTCGCGCATGAGGACCAGGACACGCTCTTTCGCCGCGGCCTCCATTTTCTCGATGAAGGGAACCGGTTCCAGCACGCCATACAGGACATGCGAGCAAAGGATCAGGTCGGCCGGGGCCACATCCGCGTCGTCCCAGCTCGCGGCGACGACTGTCATGTTGGAACGAGCCGGAATCATGTCTCGCATCCGCTGGGACGGTTCCACCGCCGTGACCCAGTCAAGGCGGTCGGCGAGCGGCGCGGCATGGCGGCCGGCCCCAGCCCCGACGTCGACCAGCGTCTTGTGGGGCGCGAGCCGTTCCTCGAGGGCGCGCGGGAGCGTCGTGTCGGATGCCCGGACGGAGAAGGCGAAGCCCTCGGCGCGGCGATCCCAGTAGGCCTCCCGCGGGCCGGCCTCCCGCTGCCGGGCCTGGACCAGGCGCCGCCAGTGGGCATTCCAGTCGAACCCGTCGAGAGGGTCGAAAGGGGACGGCGGGGAAGCTTTCGGCACGGGCTAGCAATTCTGCCATCATGTCTGCGGCCCGCCACAGGTCACGGCGCCCTGAGCGCTAAGTTCAGCGAGGTTGGATCATGGCGGTTGCCGGTCACGGTCTGCATGGTGCGGACACGTCCCAAAGCGATCTGACGGGCGAGTTCACGGCCGCCGAGGCGCGCCTTCTCGCCCCCTACCTGACAAACCTCGGACGGCCGGTCTTCGCCCTCCGCAACCTTCCGGAGGTGGTGAAGGGTGCCCTCTTCAGCCGCTACTCGCGGACCGAGAAAAGCCTCCGCCGGGTACTTCTCGAAGAGTTCCTTAACGCTCCTGAATTCGGCCTCGGAGAGGCCGCCGAGGCTACGGCCGGGCCTGTCGCGACCCGGAACGCCGAGGAGTTCTACGAGAGGGTCCTCGTCGGTTACGGTGACGACTCGGTGGCGGAGCTCGCCGGCGCCCACCTCGCTGTCGAGCGCGTATCGACGCTCGCCGCGAAGGCCCTCGAGGACGCGCGTATCGGCCTCTCGCCCCTGGAGAAGTCCACCCGTTACGTGCGCTTCGACAGGCCGGGCCCGGATGGACGCCACCTCTACCACCGCGGTCCCGAACTCGCACACTCGGCCTACGAGCCGGCGGCGGACCACCTTTTCACAACTTTTTCGGCACTGCTCGAGCCGGTGCTCCAACACCTGCGGAGTCAGTATCCGCTGGAGCCCGGCGAGACCGAGCGCGCCTGGAAGACCGCGACCCGGGCCAAGGCCCTGGACCTCCTCCGCGGCCTGCTGCCGGCCTCAACGCTCACGAACCTCGGGCTTTTCGGCAATGGCCGCGCCTTCGAGTACCTGGTCACGAAGCTGGCCGCCAGCGAGCTCGCCGAGTGCCGCGGACTCGCCCACTCCATGCACGCCGAGCTGAGCGAGGTGATCCCGTCGTTCGTCCGCCGAGCACTCGACGA
>JAYUBK010000328.1:0-9487 GCA_043740835.1 Chloroflexota bacterium | reverse complement strand
AAGACCGAGGTGAAGAACCTCGTCCTGCTCTGTCGAAGGCACCATCGGAAGGTGCACGAGGGCGGCTGGAGCATCGAGTGGGACTCCGGCGGTCGGCTCGTCGCCCATCCGCCACCACGGCAACGCGCCCGGGCCCGGGCAGCCTGACCGGGCGGGCGTGGCACCATTCGGCGCAGTGAGCAACTCTCTCGTGTCCGTCCGCCTGCCCGCCGTCGTCGCGACCCGCTACGTCGAAGCGCTTCGCGAGGGCGGATCGGTGCCCGGGCTCATGGAGGCCAGTGACGATGGTCTGTACGTGGTGAAGCTTCGCGGGGCCGCCCAGGGAGTGGCCGCGCTGCTGGCGGAGGTCGTGGTTGGCGAGCTCGCCCGCCGGCTCGGCTTTCGGATGCCACAGCTGGTGACGATCGATCTCGCGGTTGAACTCGCGCGCGCCGAACCGGACGAGGAGATCCAGGAGCTGCTGGCGGCCAGCGCGGGAACGAACCTGGGTGTCGACTTCCTGCCCGGTGCGCTGCCCCTGACGCCGGCGGCGGTGCCCAACCTGAGCCCGGAGGTTGCCGCCGACATCGTCTGGCTTGACGCCCTCACCACGAATGTGGACCGCACCGCGCGAAACCCCAATCTCCTCGTCTGGCATCGCGAGACCTGGCTCATCGACCACGGGGCCGCGCTCTTCCGCCAACACGGCTCGCGCCCGCTCGCGAGCACTGCGACTGAACCCTTCAAGAACATCGCGGATCACGTGCTTCTACGGGCCGCTGGTCCTCTTGGAGACGCTGACGAAAGGCTGGCCGAGCAGGCCCGCAAGGCGGCTCCGGAAGCAATTCGATTGGTTCCGGACGAGTGGCTGGGGTCCGATCCCGCTGCGCGCCGCGACGACCTGGCCGGATTCTTCGAGGGACGCCTCCGGGCTCCCCGCGCTTTCGTCCAGGAGGCCGAGGATGCCCGCCGAGGCTGAGTTCCAATACACGATCCTCCGCGTGGTCCCCTCAATTGCGCGAGGCGAGAGGATCAACGCCGGGGTGGTCTTGTTCTGCCAGAGGCACGACTTCCTGCGCGCGCGCGTGAACGTCCATCCTCAACGCCTCGCCGCACTGACCCCTCACCTCGACCCCGCAGACATCGGGGCTCACCTGGACGGCCTCCGCGCGGTGGCGGACGGCGACCCCAGCGCCGGAGTCCTGGCCACGCTGACGCCTTCGCAGCGGTTTGGGTGGTTGACGTCGCCGTCCTCGACCGTAATCCAGCCCTCGGCGGTGCACACGGGGCTGACGGCCGACCCGGAAGCGACGCTTCGCCGGCTCTTTGAGACGCTCGTGGGGTCCGATACCTAGCAATTAGCTTCCTGGCTATCTTCAAATTCTTTAAGATTCGCAAGTGCTTCTCGTGGCGGCGGCGGCTGGACTCGTGGTCCTCGGTTCACTGGCTGCTCTGAAGCACGGCGCCTTGCGGGCGGCGCTCATCGTCGAGGCGCTGGGCCTCAGCGGGCTGGGAGTGCTCGGCGCGCAGGTTCTCTTGAGCGGGAGCTCGGTGGGTGCGGGGTTCACGTCCGAGCTGGCGCCGAGCCTCGGCCTCGACCCCCTGAGTGGGTTCTTTCTCACAGTGCTCGCGGTTGTGGGCGTCCCCTGCCTCATCTTCGCGACGGGCTACCTCGAGCACGCGGTGAGGCGAGGTCCTGTGGCGTGCCTGACGGGCTTGTTCATCGCCAGCCTCGTCCTCGTCCTGGCGGCGCGGGACGTGACGACTTTCCTCACCGGGTGGGAGCTGATGACCCTGCTCCCGGCAGCCCTGATCCTCATGACGCGCTCGGACCGGCCTACGCGACGGGCGGCTTTCATCTACCTCGCCGTCACCCATCTCGGTGGCGTCGGCGTCTGGCTCGCCCTCCTTACAATGGCCCACCTCAGCGTCGTCGGTGTCGCCGGCGGCCTCGGCACCGCCGCTCCGGGGGTCCAGGTTGCGGTGCTGCTGGCCGCGGTCATCGGGTTTGGCACCAAGGCCGGGCTGATGCCGATGCACAGTTGGTTGCCGCGGGCGCACCCGGTCGCGCCGGGCCATGTCTCGGCGCTGATGTCGGGCGTGATGATCAAAGTCGCCATCTACGGGCTGATCCGCGTGCTCGAGTGGTCGGGGCCCGCGCCCCTCTGGCTGGGGCTTCTGGTTCTCGCCCTCGGCGCTCTCTCCGCGATGGGAGGAGTCCTCTACGCCCTCTTCCAGCACGATCTGAAACGCCTTCTCGCGTTCCACTCCGTCGAGAACGTCGGGATCATCGCCCTCGGGCTTGGCACATCGTTGCTCCTCAGCGGCGAGGGACAGGCGTTTTGGGCGGCGGTGGCCTTCGCCGCTGCGCTCCTCCACGTCCTTAACCACGCGCTCTTCAAGGCGCTTCTCTTCCTCGGCGCAAGCTCGATCGAGAAGGTCGCCGGACCTCACGACATCGACCACCTCGGCGGGCTGTTGAAGCGGCTTCCGTGGACGGGCGGTTCGTTTCTCGTCGGGACCATGTCGATCGCGGGCCTGCCCCTGCTGAACGGCTTCGTTTCCGAATGGCTGACCTTCCAGGCCTTGATCCACGGAGCCTTCGTCCCCGGTCTCAGCGGCCTTGCGTGCGGCATCGCCGCCGCGGCACTTGCCGGGACAGCGGCGCTGGCGGTCCTCTGCTTCGTGAAGGTATCCGGGCTCGTACTCCTCGGGCCGCCGCGCTCCGACAGCGTGGCCCGAGCGACCGAGGCACCGCGCTCGATGCGCTCCGCATTGGTTTTCCTGGCCGCCCTCTGCGTCGTGCTCGGGGTGGTTCCCGGGCCGCTTGTCGCCGTTCTAATCAGCCTCCGCCTGCCGGCCGGGTCAGCCGCCGATCTCTTCGGACTTCGGCTGCCTGGCGCCGGCGGCCTGCCGGCGCTCGCTCTCTTCGTCCTCGTGATCACAGCGACCGGCGTGCTCGTGCGGCTCCGCGGCAGCAGGAGCGCCGCGCTCGCCCCCGCCTGGGTCTGCGGCCAGGTCGCCGACCCCTCCCTGGGATGGACGTCGAGCGGCTTCACAAAGGTCCTGCGGCTGGGCTGGGAAGCCATTCTCCGGCCGACGCGCGAGCTCAGGGTCGACCGCAGCCACGGGGCCACGAAGGCGGCGTATTACAGGGGCGACGTCCCCCACCTCTTTGACACCGTCCTGTACAGGCCGGTGGCCCGCCGCTCACTGCAGGTCGCAGCCTGGGCGAGGCGCCTCCAGTCGGGAAACCTCCGCGGCTACACCCTTTACCTGGGCGGGACCGTGGCCGTCATCCTCGCCCTCGTGAGAGCCGGGTTGCTCGGGCGGTGATGGCCACAATCCTCCAGGCCCTTGTTGCGGTGGTCCTCGCACCGCTCCTGCCGGGGATGGTCCAAACGGTCAAGGCTCGTCTCCAGGGACGACGTGGCCCGTCCCCTCTGCAGCCCTACCTAGAGCTGCGCCGGCTCTGGGCAAAGAGCGGCGTCACGCCTGCCGGCACGACCCTTATATACAGCCTGGCTCCACCGCTGGTGGCGACGACGGCGCTGGCCGCCCTGGTACTGCTGCCCACGGCCGGCGCCGTTGCGACACCAGTCGGCCACGACATGGTGGTGCTCGTTGGAGTGCTCGTGCTGGGCCGCTTCGCCATCACCCTGTCGAGCTGGGACACGGGCAGCGGATTCGGCCTGATGGGCGCCGCCCGCGAGCTCACGGTAGCCGTCTCCGTGGAGATTCTCCTTCTCCTCTGCCTCCTTCTGGCCGCGATCCCCGCCGCCAGCACCGATCTGAACGCAATGAGCGCGGCCGCCTCCGGTTGGGACGTCTGGGCCACTCCGGCGCACTGGTGCGCGCTTGGTGCCTTCGCGCTCGTCGTGCTCGCCGAGACGGGCCGCCAGCCGATCGACAACCCAGATACCCACCTCGAGCTGACGATGATGCACGAAGGTCCCCTCCTCGAATACGCCGGGCGCGACCTGGCGCTTCTGCAATGGACCGTCGGGGCCCGCCACTGGATCGTCCTCGCCCTCGCCGCCCAGCTGTTCCTGCCACATGGCGGCGGCGCCCTCGTGAGCCTGGGGGCTACCGCAGTGTGGATCCTTGTGGGCTGTTTCTGGCTCGCCGCAGTCGAAACGGCGTCGGCGAAGGCCCGGCTGCTCCGCGTTCCCGGCCTGCTCGGGTTCGGCTCGCTCATCGCCGGCATCGGGCTCGTCAGCGCCCAACTCCTGCAGGGCCGCTGAGCTTGGGACCCATCCTCGTCGCCGCTCTCGGCCTCGGAATCGCGATAGTTTTCGTTCGCCGGCGCTCGGTGGCCATCGTCCTCGTCGCGGCGCAGACACTCCTCGTCACGGCCTCCGCCCTCGCGCTCGCCCCCAGCCGCTCCCCGGCCTTCGCGATCGCGGCCCTCGTACTCGCGGTGAAGTCGGTGCTCCTCACGGTCCTCCTGGGGATCGCAGTCGCGCGGTCGCGCGAGCAGCGCCCCGTGTCGGCACCGCTCGGCCCACTGCTGAGGCTCGTGCTGACCGTCCTGCTTGTGCTCGCCGTCAACGTCCTCGTTCCGGCACTCCCCGGTCTTGACGCGGCTGTCCAGCGAAGCAGCCTCGGCCTCGTTTTCGCCGGAGCGGCCATCGTCGTCCTGAGACGGGCGACGATCCTGCAACTGATCGGGCTGCTGGTGGCCGAGAACGGCGTCGCACTCGCCGCCGTCACGCTGCCCGGCGGGATGCCCGTCGTCATCGAGCTCGGCGCCCTCCTCGACCTCGTCGTAGTGATCTCGGTCGCGCTCGTCTTTCACGACAGGATTTTCAGGCTCCATGGCTCCGGCGACAGCGCCGTCCTCCGAGAACTTCATGACTGAGCGCTGGGTGGTCAGGCTGCTGGGCGGAGCGATCGGTGCCGGAGCCGTCTTCTCGGGAGTGGCCGCGATCGCCGGCCTCGGTCCGACCGGGGGCTGGATCCAGCTCGACCCGGCGGCGGGCGTATTGCTCGTCACCACCGGACTCATCGGCGCCGTCAGCGCGTGGCTCTCGCCCGGCTATCTCGTGGAGCATCCGAACGGGCTGATCGGTACCTCGAAGCGCTGGTACCACACCGGATTCTTCCTATTCTGGGCGGTACTCCTGGCGATTCCAATCACGTCCAACCTCGGGATTGCCTGGCTGCTTATCGAGGCATCCACGGCGACCTCTGCACTTCTCGTGGCCTACTCGGGCCGTCGCCGGGCCCTCGAGGCGGGCTGGAAGTACCTCGTTTTGACAACGCTCGGGCTGACGATCTCGCTACTCGGGGTGCTCTATCTTTACGCCGCCCTGGGCCAGGGGTCGTCCGGACTGTCCGCGCTGGACTGGACCGCGATCCGCTCCGGGATGGCGCGAATCGGAAGCCCGACAGCAGCGGCCTGTGCAGCCCTCATCGTCGCCGGCCTCGCGGCCAAGGTGGGTTGGGCGCCCGTCCATCACTGGCTCCCGGATGCTCACAGCGAGGCCCCGGCGCCGGTCAGCGCCCTCCTCTCCGGCGCCCTGCTGCCGTCGGTGATGCTCGTCGTCTGGCGGTTCCAGGCCGCCTCGGCGGGGACTGCCGCAGCGGCGGTCTGCCGCGACCTTCTACTCGGCTTCGGCATCATGTCGCTCGTCATCGCGGTGCCCTTCCTGTGGAGGCCGTTACCGATGAAGCGCCTTCTCGCTTACTCCAGCCTCGAACACATGGGCGTGCTCGCTCTCGGGCTGGGTTTTGGAACTCCCCTCGCCCTGGCCGGCGCGGTGCTCCATCTGTGGGGACACGCTCTCGCCAAGTCGACCGGCTTTTACGCGACGATGCCACTCAACCGCTTCCAACCGACCTCAGTGCACCGGCCCGCGACGGGGATCGCCCATCTTGACAGCGGCACCGCGGTCGCCGTCGGCCTCAGTCTCGGAGCGCTCAGCGGCCTACCTCCGTCGCCGCTCTTCTTCAGCGAACTGCTCATCCTCGCAGGCGGCCTGGCAACCGGCCAGTACGTATTGGCGACCATCGCCGCGGCGCTGCTCGCCCTCGGATTCGTCGGCCTCGCGCACCAGCTCATCGAAGCCCTCCTCGGTCGGACTCGGCACGTGATTCGGTTGCAGGAGCGCGCGGCATGAACGTGGTCGCTCCATTGGCCGCCGGGCGGTGGGTCGCAGAATCTGAAGCGATCCTTGCCGACGGCTATCGGTTCCGAACCCTCTACGCAGCGCAGGGCTCACTCGTGCGCGCGGTTTTCACGGCGCCAGGCCGCGCCACCCGCCTTATCTCAATCGAGGCGGATGGCGTGGTCCCGAGCCTGGTCGAGCTGATCCCAGCCGCGGGTTGGGCCGAAAGGGAGGCGCACGACATCGATGGGGTCCGCTTCTCGGGCCATGACCCGCTGCGTCCGCTGGTGGACCATCCCGCCGCCCTGCCACTGTGGACCACCCCGGTCACCGGCCCCGGCGTCCATGAGGTGGCGGTCGGCCCCATCCACGCCGGGATCATCGAGTCGGGGCACTACCGTTTCCACGTGGTGGGCGAGCGGATCCTGCTTCTCGACCTGCGCCTCTTCTACAAGCACCGCGGGCTTGAAAGAGCAGCCGTGGGATCGACCCTCAACGAGGGCCTCGCCTACGCCGCCCGGGCCTGCGCAGCGTGCTCGGTGGCCAACTCGGTGGCCTATGCGCAGGCGGCCGAGCAGCTGCTCGGACTCGCTCCGGCAGCGGAGATGAGCCGGGCCCGAAGCGCACTCCTTGAGCTCGAGCGACTGTATAACCACCTGCACGACCTCTCGGCGATCTGCGCCGGGATCGGCTTCGCGGCCGGCGCAATGGTCTTCGCCGGTCTCAAGGAGCGAGCGCAGAGGCTCAACGCAACTCTTTGCGGACATCGTTTCCTTTTCGCTACCGTTGCCGTCGGCCGCAGCGACGTCGCTTTCGACGGGGAAGCCGGACGGCGCGCCGCGGCAGAGGTCGTCGACCTGGGAGAGGTCGCCACCGCCACCTGGCGCCAGTTGCTCTTCAGCAGCAGCGTCCAGGACCGCTTTGCCGGCGCCGGCGTACTTCGCCACGAGGACGCGGTGCGCCTCGGCGCTCTCGGCCCGGCGGCGCGGGCCTCCGGCATCAGCGCCGACACCCGCACCGAGTCGGTCGGACTCGCCTACGACGGCTTCGCGTCCGCCGTCCCGGCGGCGCCGGTGGGGGACGTCGCGGCCCGCGCAGAGGTCCGCCACCTCGAGCTGCGGGCAACCTGTGGAATCCTCGAAGAACTACTCACGGCGGGGCTGCAGCCGGTTCGGGCGGCAGGGCGCGGCGCTCTACCGCCACCAGTTGGAGTGGGACGGGTCGAGGGCCCCCGCGGCGAGTCCATCTGCTGCCTCGAAGCGGGCTCGTCGATCTCCCGCCTTCACCTCCGCACCGCCTCCTACGCAAACTGGCCGGCGGTTGCACAGGCCGTCGCCGGGAACATCCTGCCCGAGTTCCCGCTCATCAACAAGAGCTTCGAGCTCTGCTACGCCTGTGTGGACAGGTAGGCAGGCTGGATGTTCGTCCTCCTCCGACAACTGCAGGAATTGGGCCGCTTGGCCGGGCTGGGGAGGCCCGAGCGGATTGGCTCCCTGATGATGAGACACGTCGACGCCGGCTCCTGCAACGGCTGCGAGCATGAGGTGGGTGCACTGGCGAACCCCTTCTACGACCTCTCCAGGTATGGCCTCGGCATCGCGGCGTCACCTCGGCATGCCGACGTCCTGCTCATCACCGGGGCCGTCACGACACGAATGCGGGATGCGCTGTTGCGTGCTTACGAGTCGATGCCAGAGCCTCGACTCGTCGCGGCCCTTGGCGACTGCGCCCTTGGGTGCAACGTTCTCGGGCTGCCCACCGAGCAACTCGGCGGAGTTCGGCAGCTGCTCCCAGTCGACATCGAGATTGCCGGCTGCCCCCCAACGCCGGCGGCGATCGCGGCCTCCCTCCTCGCCGCCCTCGACCTCCAGAGGAGGAGGTGAACGACATGCCTCAATCGATGCAGGCGTTCAAGGCGGAACTCTTCAAGGCCCTGGCTCATCCCATCCGGATCCGCATCCTCGAGTTGCTGCGGGAGGGAGAGATGAGCGTTAGCCAGCTTCAGACCAAGCTCGACATCGAGGGCTCCAACGTCTCCCAGCAACTGGCGATCCTCCGCATGAAGAACCTGGTCGACACGCGCAAGGACGGCAATTCAATCTACTACCAGATTCGTGACACGCAGGTCAATGACCTGCTCGACGAGGCCCGCGGCATCTTTGAGGCCCACGTCACCCAGCTGCGCGCTATGACTGACGACCGGCCGCCTCCGGCCCGGTCCTAGCTGCGGCCGAGGATTCCGAGCAGGCGGAGCAGGTAGAGGAAGAGGTTGAGGATGTCGAGGTAGACCGAGATCGCAAGGACGATGGCGTCGCCGCTTGTGACGTTCTGAGCCCTCGCCACCCGGTTCAGGTCGAAGACGAGATAGGCACTGAAGAGGACGGCGCCGGCAGCGGAGATGACCAACTGCAGGATCGCCAGGTGGATGAAGATTCCGACGACCGAGGTGACTATCAGAGCGATGAGCCCGATGAACAGGAACCCGCCCATCCCCGATAGATCGCGCTTGGTCGTGTAGCCGACCCCACCGGCGACCAGGGTCACGACTCCCGTCGCCGCGGCGGCGTTAAGCACGAGAAGTCCCTGCCCGGAGGCGACGTAGAGCTCGACTATTGAGCCGAGGACGATCCCTTCGAGGGTCGCGAAGCCATAGAGCAGGATGAAGTTGAGGGGAGCGCGCTCCTTGACGAAGGGGAGAATGAAGACGCAGGCGAGGCCGCCGAACAGGGCTATGAAGAACCCACCCCGCCCCACCGCCGGGGCGACAAGCGCTCCGGCCGCCGTGAACAGGGCCGCCATGCCCAGCAGCCCCAGCACTTTGGAAAGCGTGTCGGTGGTCACCGCCGCGGGTTGGGTGAGGGAGTCGTATCTATTCATCGCTGTTTATTCGTACCCCATTCCTCAGGAGTGGCGTCATCTGTATACTCCCCACGGTATATCAACGAATTCGGAGGCGCCCATGTTTGGTTTCTGGTCCCACGTCAGAGAGTCGACTCCCGAGGAGGCCCTCGCCTCGCAGAAAGGTGACGGGCTGCTGATCGATGTGAGAAGTCCGGAGGAATTCCGTGGCGGACACGCCCGGGGCGCTCGGAGCATCCCTCTGCCCACCCTGGGTCGCCGCGCCAGCGCACTCCCGCGGGAGCGGCCAATCCATCTGATCTGCGCCTCCGGTAACCGCAGCCGCGGTGCGGCGCGTCTGCTCGAGAAGGCCGGCTTTGCGGATGTGAGCAGCGTCCGCGGCGGCACTGCCGCCTGGGCGAAGACCGGCCTGCCCGTGGAGCGCGGCTGACGATGCCGCTTTACGAGTACCGATGCGAGGCGTGCGAGGAGCCGTTCGAGCGTCTCAGCTCCTGGTCCGCGGCCGACTCTCAGCGCTGCCCGCGCTGCGATGAGCCGGC
>JAYUBK010000327.1:0-2910 GCA_043740835.1 Chloroflexota bacterium | reverse complement strand
TGAGCGGCCACGTAGCCGATGAGGTCATAAGGGTGAAGTGTCCGCGTCAACCAGAACCCGAGCGTGATGGCGGGATTGAGATGCGCACCGCTGCGCCGGCCGAGCGGCGAGATCGCGACCAGGCTGCCCGTTCCACCGAACAGCAGCCCGGTGAGGAGGAGGCGGCCGGAAGTGGAGGGGATGAGCCCGACCATCGGCGCGGCAGGTCCGAAGTCGAGCATCACTGCGCTCAACCCGCCGAGCATGAGGACGCCGGTGCCGGCAAACTCCGCCAGCCATTCGGACCAATGCAGACCCCGGCGCGGCTCAGTTGTCGGCACCGAGCGTGCCATCAGGCGCAGTGGCGCGAGAGTGTGATCAGGATTCCGAAGGGTGCGCCATCTGCTTCCATCATTCCTGTTGCAGCCCCACCTTAGGGGACCGGGCCGCAATTCTCGGCGGCTTCCGAACTCCGTTCCAAATCGGCCCTAACATCGCGCATCGGAGCGCTCCTCGGAGGTCAGAATCCTGCCTCGGGTATCGGACGAAGAGGAGAAGTCGAGGGGGGGTGACGCCGAGTCGCCGGCTGAGCCGATGGCGGCCGGTCGAATCAGTTTCCCTCTTTGCCGGAGCCCTGAGTAGTTTCGGGGTGGTCGGAGCCCGAATGGTCACCGCCTTGCCCGTCGCGACCGGCGAGCCGCTCACTGGGCGGCACCGCTCTGCCGGACGATCTGGATGCGGCTGCAGTTCCGGCGAGGCCGCCGTCTTGAGTCCCGCCTTCCGACTTCGTGGCCGCCTTGACGGCCCGGGTGACAGCGGTGATTGGTGTCACCGGCCGGACCGCCGGTGTCCCGGCCGGGACACCGGATAGCACAGCAACGGGGGCGGCGGTCGGGGGAGCTGGAGGCGCCGCCAACGCCAGGCTCGTGATCGCAATCTCCTGCGACTGAGTGGGAAGGAAGTTGAGGTGAAGCGACGGCGCCGGTACGCCGGCCATCAGGCCGAAGGCGAAGAAGACGAGCGCCACGCCCGCCACCAGGCACTGGATTACCAGGCCGCGCGCTCGGACAGGAGACGCGAACGCCGGCGTCGAGCGCAGCGGTGGAGCCCCAGCCGGGGCAGCGGTGCTTCCTGACCGAAGCTGGATCCGAATCCAGTCATCAAAGTCCATGG
The DNA here is from genome assembly GCA_043740835.1 of Chloroflexota bacterium. Lineage (GTDB taxonomy): Bacteria > Chloroflexota > Dormibacteria > Dormibacterales > Dormibacteraceae > JAYUBK01. The sequence continues at coordinate 1,758 of JAYUBK010000327.1, read as the reverse complement.
CGGCTCAGCTTGTCCTCGGGCTGGCGAGCCGTGAACGGGACCGGGCTCCGACCAAGGTCCTAGGACCTCGGCCTGCGTTCACGAACCCAGATCGCCGCTTCCGTACGGCTGTAGACCCCGATCCGTTGAAAGACGCTCGTAAGGTGGGTCTTCACTGTCTTCTCGCTGATGCCGAGCCTCCTCGCGATCAGCTTGTTTGCAAGTCCCTCTCCGACGAGATCGAGCACCTCCTCCTCGCGAGGCGTGAGGTGTCCCTCTGTGGCGGGCCGGGTACGCGACGCGAGCAGCGCTCGGGCGGCGCGTGGCGCCAGGGGAACTTCGCCCCGCGCGGCCGCTCGTACCCCGCGGACGAGCTCATCGGGCTCGGCGTCCTTCAGCAGGTAGCCGGAGGCTCCGGCGTCGATGGCCGCGAGCACCGTCTCGTCCTCGGAATAGCTCGAAAGCATCACGATCCGAGTTGACGGCCGTCGCTTGAGAACCTCCATCGTCGCGGCGACACCGCCCATTCCCGGCATCGAAACGTCCATCAGGACGACGTCGGGAGCGAGCTCCACCACCTGGTCCACGGCCTCCCTCCCGCCGGCGACGGCGGCGACCACTGCGATTCCCTCCTGGGCTGACAGCAGCTCGCTGAGGCCGCTGCGAAGGAGCGGATGGTCGTCGACGACCATGACCCTGATGACGTCGCTCACCGCAGCGCCAGAGTGACGGTCACCTGCGTTCCACTTGCAGGCCCGCTGGCAATGGAGAGCTCGCCGCCCGCGTCCTCGACGAGGCTCCGCAGCATGGCGAGCCCGACATGGCCCTCCTTCTGGCGGTCCATGACACGCTCCGCAGTGAAGCCCCGGCCGTCGTCCCGAACGTCGAGGCGCGCGCTGCCGCCCGCAACCGAAAGCTGGACACCGACATGAGTTGCACCTGCATGGATAGACGCATTACGGATCGATTCCTGCGCCGCGCGATAAATAAGGGCGGCCGGCACGCGACCGATGGCGTCCAGTCCCTCGGTCGTGAGAGATGTGGTGATACCGCTGGCCTCGAGGGGAGCCAGCAGATCGGCCAGCACCCCATCGAGGCGTGCCCCCTCGAGGTTGGGCGGTGCGATCTCGATGATCAGGCTGCGAAGGTCACGGATGGCGTCCCGGATCGACCGGCCTGAATCGGCGTAAACGGAGCCGGCTTCCTCGGCCCGGACCGGCGCGGGACGCCCCGCTGCGGCGCCGAGTTTGAACGCGACCCCGGCCAACGTTTGGACGACACCGTCGTGGAGGTCGCGTGCGATCCGGCGGCGCTCCCCCGCGGAGGCGTCGAGGGCCCGGTTGAGCAGACTTTCGCGCTCCCGCCGCGCGCTGTCGAGGCCACGGGCCAGCCGCCACGCCAGGGGCACCTGGACGGCGACGAGCAGCCCGATCCCACCCGCGAGCACCGGGAAGAAGGCCGACCAGATCCGGCGCTGATCGTCATCGATGATTGCGTAGACCTGATATGTCTCAAACAGCAATGTCTCGCCCGATGGGCCTCGGATCGGGAGATAGGCCTCGAGTAGCGGGCCGAGGTGCTGGTCATACCGGTTTTCGGCCTGGTCGGAGCGGCTGACCTCGGCAATGACCCGGCTCTCGCCCAGGGCGGTCAACTGGGCCCGGTCCAGCGGGAATCGCTTTCCGACGAGTTGCGGAGCATCGGAATAGACGACCGAGCCATCCGCGGCGAGCAGTTTCACGCGCACCACGCGGGCACTGAGCACGCGCATCCTGATCA
>JAYUBK010000326.1:0-27139 GCA_043740835.1 Chloroflexota bacterium | reverse complement strand
TCCACCAGGGCCTTGATGGCATCTGGTTCCTGGAGGGGGTCCTCGATCGCGAGACCGGGGCTGGGCTGAGGACGGTGCTTGATGCGCTGCAGCCACCGCCGGCCGGAGATGACACCCGCAGGGCCTGCCAGAGGCGCGCCGATGCTCTGGGTGAGTTGGTGCGGCGGCAGCTGGATGGCGGCGAGCTGCCCATGGCCGGGAAGGTCAAGCCCCACCTGATGCTGATCACCACTGCCCAGACCCTGCGCGGGGAGTCCGGGGTTCCCGGGGCCGACCTTCAGTTCGGGGGCATGGTTCCTGCCCAGACAGCTCGGCGGCTGGCCTGCGACAGCTCGGTCACCACCGTCTGCGTCGACTCCGCCGGGGAGCCGGTCGGGCTCGGACGAACGCGGCGGTTGGTGAATGCTCGGCTCTGGAGGCTGCTGGTGCTTCGCGACCGGGGGTGCCGGTTCCCCGGCTGTGACTGTCCGGTCTCCTGGACCGATGCTCATCACCTGCTGGCCTGGATCGAAGGCGGCAAGACCGAATTGAAGAATCTGGTCCTGCTCTGTCGACGGCACCACCGAAAGGTGCACGAGGGCGGTTGGATGATCGAATGGGACTCCGGCGGTCGACTCATCGCGCAGCCGCCGCCCTGGGAGAGGCGCGCCCGCGCTGCCTAGCCTGCGATGACCACTGGGAAAACTCCGCGGCGATCCCGATGTCCCACGATTGCCGTCCGGTAGAGCTGGACGTAGCGGCTGGCGGATTGCCGCCAGCTGACGTCCTGGGTCATCGCAGTCCGGATCAGGCCGTCCCAGACCTGGGGGTGCCTGAAGGTCTCCGCTGCTCTCACGACGGCGGCGAAGAGCGACCAGGGGTCGTATTCCTTGAAGACGAACCCGTATCCCTGCCCATTCGCAGGGTCGAAGTCGCGGACCGTGTCGACGAGACCGCCGGTGGCGCGCACGATCGGGATCGAGCCGTAACGCATCGCGATCAGCTGGCCGAGGCCGCAGGGCTCGGAGCGACTTGCCATCAGGAGCATGTCGGAGCCGGCGTAGAGCAGTTGCGCCAAGTGCGCATCGAAGCCGATCGAAGCCGAGACTCGTCCCGGGTTCTGGTCGGCGTGGTAGCGGAACAGGTCCTCGTAGCGGCGCTCGCCGGTGCCCATGACAGCCAGTTGGACGCCGAGCCGAAGCAGGGCCGGCAGGGCCTGCTCGATGAGGTCGAGGCCCTTCTGGTCGTAGAGACGCGAGATCAGGGCGATCACCGGGGCGGGGCCGGGTTCGAGGCCGAGGACCGAGCGGAGGGCCGCCTTGTCGAGGACCTTTCCTGCGGGGTCGTTCGCCGAGTAGTGGTGCGGAATCAGGGGGTCGGTCGCGGGGTCAAAGATCTCATAATCGATGCCGTTGACGATCCCGTAGAGCTTGTGGGCGTGCTTTCGGAGGAGCGAGTCCATGCCCTCTCCGAAGTCGGGCAGCTGGATCTCCTGTGCATACCGTTCGCTGACGGTGCTGACAGCGTCCGCGTAGTGGATGCCGCGACCCAGCAGGTTGACGTTGACGTCGATGTGCGGCACGCCGACCTTGATGAGACCCCAGCTTTCGAGGCCCGCCAGTTGGAGCGAGCCAAATCCAAAAACGCCCTGGAATCCAAGGTTGTGGATTGTCATCACGGTCGCCACCGAGGCCATCCTGGGATCGTCGGCGTAAAGGCGATCGAGCAGGTTCGGTACGAGGGCGGTGTGCCAATCGTGGAGGTGGATGACGTCCGGGATCCAGTCCAGCGGGCGCAGCATCTCGAGGACGGCGCGGTTGAAGTAGATGAAGCGTGCGTCGTCGTCACCGAACCCGTAGATGGCGTCCCGGTCGTAGAGCTGGGGGCAATCGACGAAGTAGATCGGCACGTCGCTTAGACGGCCCTCGAGGATCGTGCAGGTCAGCTTCTGTGATCCCATCGGAACCTCGAGGTCGCGCAATACCGGCATTAAACCGGAAAGTTCGGTGTCGACCTGGCGATAGCGGGGCATCACGACGCGGACGTCGTGGCCGAGGCGCCGCAGGTCCTTCGGTAGGGAGGCGGTGACGTCGGCAAGGCCGCCCGTCTTCGCGTAGGGGCTGACCTCCGCCGCCATCACGAGGATTTTGAGCGGCGAACCGGGGCCGTCGAAAAGGCGCGCCCGGCCGGGCACCTGGATGCCGATGGAACCGCTGGGCGGGATCCTGTCGAGCTCGTTCTCGCCACGCACGACGGTGAGAGCCATCTCGAGGGGCTGCCCGCCGCTCTTCTGGAGGACGGAGAAGGGGATCGAAAAGGCGAGACGGCGCTCGGGCGCGAGGCTTGTCTCGAAGCGCGCCGGACCATAGCGGCGCCAGCCGCCGACGCGGTGAACGCTGACGTGGCTCCCGGCGCCGTCGTGGCGAAGCTCAACGGCGAAGCCCGGTTCGAAGCCGATGTCGCTGGGCGTCAGCCGAGGCAGAGGCAGCTCCTCGGACTCGAGCAGCTCCTCATCCGCGGTCAGAGGCGGGCCGGAGAGGACGAGCCAGTGCGCGACGCCCGCCTGGCCGAGTTCCGGAGACGAGCGGGAGCCATCGATGCGAAGGTGGAGGGAGCTGTCGTCATACCCATAGAGGACCCGCTCCGAGAAGCCGCCCGGCCGGTGAAGGGCACCAAATCCGGTCGAAACCTCGTAGCTGCCGGCCTGCGCCCAGGCCGGATCGTCGGCTCCGACGGGGGTGATCATCGCGACGGGCCGGCGCCCGGACGTGATGCCCTCCTTCTCAATGATCGGCAGGAAGAGGCGGCTCGGCGGTCGCGCGTCAAGGAGTTTGTAGACGTTGCGGAGGTGGAGACGGAATTGGTTGTCCCAGATCACGTCCATCCCCGAGTCGTGGCGGTGCGAGAACCACCAGTACCAGTCGCTGCCCTCGGTGATCATGATCTCGCGCCAGGCGGCGGCGAGCTCCTCCTCGCGGGTCGGGTGTTGGCGACCGAATTCCTCCAGCCAGTCGCGCGTCTCGGCCAGCAGGTCCCAGGCGATGGTGTGCTCGGGGTCGCCGATCCAGGTATCGAAACTGGCGCCGATCCAACTCCCGCTATGGAGCCGGCCGAGGGCGCGGCGCGACGGGTGCTCGCGGAGGAAGTCGCCCACAGTCGTGGAGACGACGTCGTCGGCCGCATCCAGCTCGCCGTAAAGCGCGTTCAGGAAGTCGTGGCCGTCGCGGGGATAGAACTCCCACGCGTTCTCTCCGTCGAGCGCGACCGTGACCAGGAAGTCGTGATCGCCTTGCTGCTCTCCGATCCTGCGCAGTCGCGCCATGAAATCGCGCGCGGCGTCACGTGCCGAGGTTTTGTAGTAGTCGAAGCCGACGAGATTCGAGAGCACCTTGTCCCTGAATACGATTGCGACCTCACGGCCGTCGAGCTCCATGCGGTAGGGCTCGTACAGCAGCGCCGGGTCGCGGAGGCTGCCCTCTTCGTCCCGTGCGAAGTCCTGCTCCAGCGAGCGCGCGAGGACGTCCTCGTCCGAGATGAACCAGTCGAGTCCGACCTCCGCGATGAGCGAGGCGACAGTCTCGCTGACGGCCAACTCGGAGGGCCACATTCCCCTTGCCGGGCGGCCGAGAAGGCGCTCGAAGGTAGCCATACCCATCTTCACCTGCTGCTCGGCGTCCTCGCGGTGCGAAAACCGGCGCTCCGGCAGTTCGATGCCGGGCGAGGCCTCTCGCGCCGAGTCGACATGGCAGACGAGCGGGAGGATCGGGTGGTAGAAGGGTGACGTGGTCAGTTCGATCTGGCCCCGTTCAGCAAGCTCCCGGTACTTCGGGATGACGCTCTGGACGATCTCGAGTTGGCATTGGAAGAGGGCCTCCTTGTCCGTCTCCGAGAAGTTGCTGTCCTTCATCTTCAGGGCGTTGAGGCGCGGCTCCCGATCTACCCAGGCCGGGTCGCACCAGGCCAGGTTCGACCAGACCTGGAGATCGCGGATCTCGTCAAGTGACCAGTTCTCCGCGGGCTCCTGCTTCCTCGAGAGCTCGAGGTAGCGAGGTGACGCCTGCACCCGAAGTGCCGTGGGCTCTTCGCGTATCCAGCGCAGCAGGAACTCTCTCTGCTCGGCCGCGAGCTCGTGGGCCGGCTGTCGCGCAAGGTCGAGGAAGAGGTCGTGGGCCTCGCCCCGAGCGTACTCATCGATCTGCGTCAGCAGCGAGGGGACAAGGTTGAAGGTCTGCTTCAGTCGCGGGTAGGCGTCAAGCAGAGCGGCCATCTTGTTGTAGTCCTTGGCACAGTGCAATCGGACCCAGGGCAAGAGGTAGGTCTGGGTGAGGTCGTCCTTGTAGTAGGGCTGGTGCATGTGCCAGACCAGCGCGAGGTGAAGCTTTTTCACGCGCTCCAAAGGGTAGCGATCGGTGCCGCCAGACCTAGTGCGGCACCCACATCAAACGCGTCGGGACTGCTCGGTGTGCTCCGGTTCGCGTTTGAAGAAGACGGCGCCCAGCGGCGGCACGGTCGCGTTGAGAAGGCAAGGTAGGCCGTGCCAGGGGATGGGCGCCGCCTCGAGCCCGCCGAGGTTGCCCTGACCGCTGCCGCCATAGAGCGGGGCGTCAGAATTGAGGAGCTCTTTCCAGAACCCACCCTCCGGCACGCCGACGCGGTAGTTGTGGCGCGCCACCGGCGTGAAGTTGAAGAGACCGACGACCTTCTCGGTGGGGTCGACGCCCATGCGGAGCAGGCTGATGACGCTCTGTTCGGAGTCGTTGGCATCAATCCAGCGGAAACCGGACGGGTCGAAATCGAGTTCGTGCAGCGCGGGCTCGGACCGATAGAGCCGGTTGAGGTCCTCCACCCACCTCGCCAGTCCGGCGTGATTGGGCTGCTCGAGCAGGTCCCAATCCAATTGGGCGTCGTGGTTCCATTCGCGCCACTGGCCGAACTCGCCGCCCATGAAGAGCAGCTTCTTGCCGGGCGTCGCGAACATCAGGGCGAGCAGGAGCCGGAGGTTAGCAAAGCGCTGCCAGGGGTCTCCGGGCATCTTCTGCAGCAGCGAGCCCTTCCCATAGACGACCTCGTCGTGAGAAAGCGGAAGTACGAAGTTCTCGGTGAATGCGTACATGGAGCGGAAAGTGAGGTTGTTGTGGTGGAACTTACGATGGACGGGCGCGCGCTCGAAGTAGTTGAGCGTGTCATGCATCCACCCCATGTCCCACTTCATTCCGAAGCCGAGGCCGCCCACGTAGACAGGTCGCGACACCATCGGCCAGGAGGTTGATTCCTCGGCGGCGGTCTGCGTATCGGGCAGCGCGCCATAGACCTCGACGTTCATGCGGCGGAGCAAGTCGATGGCGTCGAGGTTTTCGCGGCCACCGAACTTATTCGGGATCCACTCCCCCGGCCTCCTCGAATAGTCGAGGTAGAGCATCGACGCGACGGCGTCCACTCGGAGGCCGTCGGCGTGATACTCGCGCATCCAGAAGAGCGCCGACGAGATGAGAAAACTCCGGACCTCATGACGGCCGTAGTTGAAGATGCAGCTCTTCCAGTCGGGATGAAATCCGAGCTTGGGGTCGGCATGCTCGTAGAGGTGGGTGCCGTCGAATAGCGCCAGTCCGTACTCGTCGTTTGGAAAATGGGATGGGACCCAGTCGAGGATGACGCCGACGCCGGCGCGATGCAGGACGTCGATCATGTACTTGAAGTCCTGGGGCGTGCCGAAGCGGCTGGTGGGAGCGAAGTAGCCGGTCGTCTGGTAGCCCCAAGAGCCGTAAAAGGGATGCTCCATCACAGGCATCAGTTCGACGTGCGTGAAGCCCATCTGCACGCAGTAGTCGGCCAGCTCCTCTCCGAGCTCGCGGTACGTGAGCACTCGCTCACCGTCCCGCCTCCAGGAGCCGACATGCATCTCGTAGACGGACCACGGAGCGCTCCCAGAGTTGGCCGCTCGGCGGTGTTCCATCCACTCCCCGTCGCTCCAGGCGTAGTCCAGCGGCCACACCTTGGAGCCGGTGCCCGGTGAGGTCTCCGCGTGAAACGCGTAGGGATCTGACTTGTCGACGGCGAGGCCGGTCCCCCGGGCCACCAGGTGGTACTTGTAAGTCTCGCCCTTGCTGACGCCGGGGATGAAGCCCTCCCAGATTCCGGCCTGGCCCTTCGGTGAGAGCGGATGCGTCGCCGGGTTCCAGCCGTTGAAATCGCCGACGACACTCACGCGCTCGCTATTGGGCGCCCAGACGGCGAAGTACGCTCCCGTCACGCCGCCGACTTCGACGAGGTGCGATCCGAGCTTGGAGGCGAGATCGTAGTGCGTCCCCTCGTTGAAGAGGTAGAGGTCGTCCGCGGTCAGCAGGCTGAACGGCTCCCCGGGGCGCTGCATCAGGTCACACCCATCAGGTCGAGGATCCCACGAATTGGGATACCGACCCAGTCCGGACGGCTGTTGAGCTCGTAGCGCACCTCGTAGATGGCCTTGTCGAACAGGAAGTGTTCGAGGAGGATGCGACGCTCCGGGTCGCCCGCGGGCACGAAGGAAGCATTGCCCGCGGCCTGCGCGTAAGCACCCAGGAAGGCCGCTTCGATCGCACCGCGCCAACGCCGGGAGAGCGCCTCCAGGCGCTCGGGGTCGGGGTGGGCGTGGTGATGGCGCACCGCTGTCTCCGCCGCGTAGGCGTAGGACCGCAGCATCCCGGCCACATCTTTCTGCGGCCAGCGCTTGAGGCGGCGCTCCGCCAGCGTGCGCGCGGGCTCTCCCTCGAAGTCCACGATCACGAAATCGCTACCCGTCCAGAGCACCTGGCCGAGATGGTAGTCGCCGTGGACTCGGATCCGGCTGGCGGTGATCGGCCGCTGGAGAATGGCGCGAAGACGCGCTTGGAGCTCTCCCTCGAGCTCCAGCAGGAGCTTCACGTCGGCCCGCACCGCCTCCGGTAGTCGAACGGCAAACTGGCGCAGCAGCTGGAACACCTGGCCGGCCTGCGTGCGCGTGGCCTGGTAGGCGGAGCGCTGGTCGAGCATCGTCGAGGCTGTCGGCGCGAAGGCGGGATCGTCCGGGTCGCTCGCCAGGGCAAGGTGCAACTCGGCGGTGCGGCGCCCGAGGAGCGCCGCCTGCTCGAGGTGGGTCGCAGGCACCTCGTCCTTGCCGAGGTCGGCGCGGCCGAGGTGGGCATCGAGCTGGTGCAGCGTGTGCGTCCAGGCGTCGCCCTGGTTGGGAACGTAGCCCTGGAGCATGCCGACGGTCCCTGCCGGGCGCCCCGCAGATCGATACTCGAGGCTGCCTGCGACGGGCGCGATGTGCTTGAAGCCGGCCTTTTCGGTGAGGAAGCGGCCGACCTCGAGGTCCGGGTTCTCGCCCTCCTCGAGGCGGCGGAAGAGCTTCATGATCATCCGCTCGCCGAAGACGACGGAATTGTTGCTCTGTTCTGCCGTCGAAAGAGTCGCCTCGAGGGCGCCGGCGCCGGCGTTGAGGACCGCCAGGAGCCGCGTCGGAGTCCCCGTTATGGAGCCTGCCGTACCCCGGAAGCGGCGCCTCCGGGCGATCGCGTCGAGCAGGCCCATGGGAAAGCCACGATCGCTCATCGCGTCATAGAGCACGCCGTCGTTGACGCGGCAGAGGACCGCGTCGAGGTTTTTTTTGAGCAACTCATTCGCGCGGTCGCCGCTGGCGTGGGCGACTGGAACGATGTAGGTCGCAGGGTCGCCCTCACCGTATTCGATACGGACGGTCAGAACCATCGCCGACGTCAACTCGAACGGCACTTTGACGCAGTCGGTGATGGCGGCCGACTTGAGTCTGCGCGCCTTCCCCGCATACCAGCGCCGCTGGCGCAGCCAAGACGGGAGGATCTCCTCGAGGCGCGGCCGGCCGGTTTCGGTGAAGAAGCTCTCCCAATCCCCGGCGCCGACGAGCTCGGGCAGGTCTGCCGGCTCGTCCGGCCGAGGTGCTTTGAGCACGCGCTGGGGCTGCAGCTTGAACCAGTAGAAGGCGTGCGGTCCGAGCGTCAGGAAGTAGGGCCTCTCGCCCACGGGAGGGAACTCGGTCATGCCGAAAAGCTCGACCGGGAGCATGTCTCTGAAGGCCGACAGGTCGAGCTCGACGTATTGGACGTACCGACTGAGATTGGCGACGACAAGGATCTGCTCCTCCCCGAGGCGGCGGACGTATGCGAGAACCTTGCGGTTCTCCGGGTGCAGGAATTCGAGAGTCCCCCTGCCGAAGGCGGCATGGCGCTTACGCAACTCGATCATCCGCCGCATCCACGAGAGCAGCGAGTGCGGGTTCGCCGCCTGCGTTTCAACGTTCACCGATTCGTAGTGGTACTCGGGGTCGACGATGACAGGCAGGAAGAGCTTCTGGCGGTTGGCACGGGAGAAGCCGGCGTTGCGGTCCGAGCTCCATTGCATTGGCGTTCGGACGCCGTTGCGGTCGCCGAGATAGATGTTGTCCCCCATCCCGATCTCGTCACCGTAGTAGACCACCGGGGTCCCCGGCAGCGAGAAGAGAAGGCCGTTCATCAGCTCGATGCGGCGCCGGTTGTTGCTAAGGAGGGGCGCCAGCCGGCGGCGGATGCCCAAATTTATTCGGGCCGTCGGGTCCTGCGTGTAGACCCGGTACATGTAGTCGCGCTCCTCGTCGGTGACCATCTCCAGGGTCAGCTCGTCGTGGTTGCGCAGGAAGAGGGCCCACTGAGCTCCCTCGGGAACCGGTGGCGTCTGCGCGAGGATGTCCACGACCGGGAAACGATCCTCCATGTGGATCGACATGAAGAGCCTCGGCATCAGCGGGAAGTGGAAGTTCATGTGGCACTCGTCGCCGCTGCCGAAGTAGGCGACGGCGTCCTCGGGCCACTGGTTGGCCTCGGCGAGCAGCATCCGGTCCTGGAAGTTGGCATCCATGTGGGCGCGGATCTCTCGCAATACCTCGTGTGTCTCGGGGAGGTTTTCGCAGTTGGTGCCCTCCCGCTCGAACAGGTAGGGAACAGCGTCGAGCCGAAGGCCGTCGACCCCCATCTCCATCCAGAAGTCCAGCGCCTTGAGGATCGCCCTCCGCACCTGGGGGTTGGCGAAGTTGAGGTCGGGCTGGTGCGAATAGAAGCGGTGCCAGTAGTACTGGCCGGCAACCGGGTCCCAGGACCAGTTCGACGTCTCGAAGTCCTTGAAGATGATCCGCGCCTCCTGGTAGCGTTCGGAGGTGTCGCTCCAGACGTAGAAGTCGCGGGCGGCGCTGCCACGCTTGGCACGGCGGGCGCGCTGGAACCAGGGGTGCTGATCGGAAGTGTGATTCGCAACGAGTTCGGTGATGACCCTGATGCCGCGTGCGTGAGCCTCCTTCACCAGCCGGCGAACGTCGGAGAGCCTGCCGTAAGACGGGTTGACGCTCACGTAGTCCGCGATGTCGTACCCGTCGTCGCGCAGTGGCGAGGGATAGAACGGAAGGAGCCAGATCGCCGTCACGCCCAGGTCTCGCAGATAGTCCAGCTTGGAGATCAGGCCCGGGAAGTCGCCGATGCCGTCGCCGTTGCTGTCCGCGAAGGCGCGGACGTGCAACTCATAGATGATCGCGTCGCGGTACCACTGATTGGACGTGTTGTGACTGGAGGTACTGGGACTGGCGGCGTTGGGATTGGGGGTGTTGGAATTCTCGGTCACGGGCGCCACTCCTTACCCGTGCTCGGTGAGCGCGGGATGGAGGACTTGGAGCACGTGGGCGGGGACAACTCCGGGGTCAAGCTCCACGTAATTGCGGCCTCCCCGCCAGGAGTAGCGAGCGTCCGTCAAAAGGTCGTGGACCTGGAAGGGGTCGGTGGGCGGTAGGTTGAGTTCGACCGTCGGGATGTCGACGAATCCGCGCTGCGTCCGCCTAGGGTCGAGATTCACAACCGTGAGGACGAGGTTGGTGCCGTCGGCGGTCACCTTGCTATAGGCGAGCAATTGGTCGTTGTCGGTGGGGATGAAGCGCAGTCCGCGGTCAGTCTGCAGTGCAGGGTTCCGGGCGCGGATCCGGTTGACCCGCGCGATCAGTTCGCTCAGGCTGTCGGGCCGGGCCAGGTCCCAGTGCCGGAGCTGATACTTCTCGGAGTCGCGGTATTCCTCTTTGCCGGGCGCGACTGCGACGTTTTCCATGAGCTCGAACGCCGGACCATAGATGCCATAGGAGGCCCCGAGTGTCGCGGCCAGGACGAGCCTGGCGACGAAGGCTCCTCGGCCCCCGACCTGCAGCTCGTCCGTGAGGATGTCAGGCGTGTTGGGCCAGAGATTGGGACGGAAGAAATCGCTCACCGGCGGGCGGCCCAGCTCGGTGAAGTACTCCTCCAGACCGGCGGCCGTGCTGCGCCACGCGAAGTAGGTGTAGGACTGCGTGAAGCCCAGCTTGGCGAGGTGCTGCATCACCTTCGGCCGAGTGAATGCCTCAGCCAAAAAAACCACCTCCGGGTGCTTTGCGCGGACCCCGCTGATCAGCCACTCCCAGAAACGAAAGGGCTTGGTGTGGGGATTGTCGACCCGGAAGATCCGAACGCCCTGCTCGATCCAGAAGTCGACGATGGACCGAAGCTCGGCCCAGAGCTCGCGCCAGGCGCCGGTCTCGAAGTCGAAGGGGTAGATGTCCTGGTACTTCTTGGGAGGGTTCTCGGCGTACTGGATCGTCCCGTCAGGGCGACGCCTGAACCACTCGGGATGCTCGGCCAGGTACGGGTGGTCCGGAGAGCACTGAAAGGCCAGGTCGAGCGCGACCTCCAGCCCCTGCGCGGAAGCGGCCCCAAGAAGGTGGTGAAAACTCTCGAGCGTGCCGAGCAGAGGGTTGACCGATTTGTGCCCGCCCTCGGGTCCTCCGATCGCCCACGAACTGCCGGGCTCGCCGGGCAGCGCATCGACGGAATTGTTGGGGCCCTTCCGGAAGCGACGGCCGATCGGGTGGATCGGCGGAAGGTAGAGAACATCGAATCCCATCCGGGCCACGTAGCGAAGGCGCTTTTCAAGATCGGCGAAGGTTCCATGGACGCCCGCTGGGCCGGTCGAGCGCGGGAAGAGCTCGTACCAGGTCGAGTAGCGCGCCCGTTCGCGATCGACCCACAACTCGAGCTCTCTGGGCATGCGCGTGGATTCGGCGCGGTCGGGCGCGACTTCCATGGCTGTTTGGAGTTCTGACGAAAGCGCGGCCCTGGCCGCCATCGCCTGATCGCCTCCCGGGACCGCTCCGGAACGGATGTCCCGCGCGAACCTTTTGAGGCGGGTGCCGGCCGGACCCTTCGCCCGCTTTGTCGCGGCCTCCACGATCTCGGCTCCGATGAGCAGGTCGACGGCGACATCCTGACTGGCGGCCACGCGCTTCGAAAGGTCGCCGGCCCACGTGGCAAAGTGATCGATCCAGGCCTCGACGCTGAAGAAATGGCTACCGAGTTCGGAGGGTGCGAACTCGGCCCGGAAGCGGTCGTTGCCAATCGGCCGCATCCTCACCTCGGTCCAGGCCTGCTCATTGAGGGCACGGTGGAGGAGGAGAACGGCCGGCCGGTCGTGGCCCTCCAACAGGACATCTGCCTCCACCACGACCTGCTCGCCGAGCGAGCCCTTGGCGGGGAAGCGACCTCCATCGACCTGCGGCGTCACGCCTTCGATGACAAGCCTGCTTCCCTTCGGCGGTGTGTCGTCCTGCGGCACCCGCGAGGCGCCCGGAGCGAGTTTCACCACCGAACCAACGCTAGCAGGCTCGTGAAGAAAGGGACGCCGGATCCAGTTGCGATTCAGCCCGGGTTCGTTAGCCGGCGGGGGCGCCTGACCACCGGCGTGGCCGGCGCCGGTGGCGTGGCTGGTGCTGGAGGCGCGGCGGCTGGGGGCGAGCCCGGCCAGGACACGTGCTGCCTGGCGGCAGCCAGCTCGAGGCGCGCGAAGAGCTGCTCGATGACGATGTCCCAGGTGTAGGCCTTCGCCGTGTTACGGCCCTCCGCGCGAAGGCGGGCGGCGAGGCCGGGGTCGCGCGCCACCAGCCGCAGGCACGCCTCCAGTTCGAGCGGGTCGTCCGTCTCCAGCACCAGTGCGTTCCGGTACGGCTCGGCGTAGTCCTCACCCGTGGAACCCGTTACGGCGAGGCCCCCGGCGGCCATCACCTCCAAACCGACCAGCCCGAACGGCTCATGGCCGGAGTTGGCGAGCACCGCGTCGGCGGCCCGGTAGATCGTTCCCAGCATTTCCTCGGGCAGGAAGCTGACGAGATTCAACACGTCCGCGGCCGGGTGGGACTCCATCGACTTTGCCAGGCCCGAGGGGCTATCTGCACTGAAGATGTCCTCGACGACCAATCCCTGCAGGCGGGCGTGTCTCATCACTTCGGTTCCGTGCGGCTCCTTGCCCCCCCGAATCAACAATCGAGGCCGTCGGCCCTCCATCTTCAGCATCGCCACCGCCGACATCGCCATCAACCAACGCTTGTCGGGGTCAAAGCGTCCGATCTTGAACAGAAACTGGTCGCCGCCCGCTGCCCGGCGCAGCAGGGCGACGTCGTCACCCGGGGGGTCCTTGATCGCGGCCGCCGGGATCCCATTGGGGATCACGATCGGGTTCACGCCCTCCTTCCACATGAGGTGCTTCATGTAACGGCTGACCGTTGTGATCGTGGTTGCCGAGTTCAGCGTGGGCCAGCTGATGTGGTCGAAACCGAAGATGTTGTTGGCGTTCCAGAGCAACACCACCCGGTCGCGCAGCATCCGGACGTGGAGCGCATCCGAGAGCAGTGTCATCGACTTCGCCGTCTGCCACTCCTCGCCCAGGATCACCACGATCTCGCCGCGGGCGAGGGCGGGCTGGATCAGGTTCGTTATCAGGTGAGGCGGGAGGCTCCGGTTCCAGTCGTCGACCTTCCCCCACTCCCCGTCGTAGACACCCAACTTGTGCTGCGCTGAAATCCACTGCCCCCAGCGGTGGAGGTGAAGGCGCCCGCCCTCTCCCATCTCTTCGGCCGGCAGCGCGGGGTCGCCGATGAAGAAGAGGTGGGTCTCGTTTCCTCCCGCTGCCAGGGCCCTGCCAAGCTCCTTGGCGCGAACGCCGAGCCCCCCGGCCTGGCTGTACTCGTCGGGTCCCTCGAAGGAAAGGAGCAGGAAGAGCACGGCTATTCCGACGCGGCCGACAGGTGGAGGAGCGCGAGCGCATGCGCTGCCGGGTCGGATGCCGCGAGGAGGGTGCTGCGCGAGTCGAGACCGACCGGGAGGTCGTCGAGCGACCGCCCGGCCATGTCGGAGAGGACTCCACCAGCCTCCTTCAGCAGGAGTGCACTGGCTGTCATGTCGAAAACGCGGGCGTTGATCGGCGAGCAGAAGACGTCGAATCCGCCCGACGCCGCATGGGCGATCGAAATGGCCATGGATCCAAGGATGCGGATCTTGACGGCATGGCGGACAAGTTTCGCGGCAATCTCTAAAGACTGCGTGGAACTCTCCAGCCCGAGCAGTTCGATCCGGCCCGGGTGGACCGACGGGAGTGGCCGCAGCGGCTCGCCGTCGTGCCAGGCGCCGCCACCGCGGATCGCGGTCCAGGCCTCGCCGCTGACGAGATTCGAGACGTACCCGGCACGTACGTCGCGGACGGCCGGACCGTCGAGCAGGCTCGCCATCACCGCATAGACCGGGACTCCCTGCTTTGCGTTGAGGCTGCCGTCGATGGGGTCGAGCAGGACGAGCGGGAACTCGGCGCCGAAGTCGCGGCGCCCGATCTCTTCGGAGAGAAGCGAAAAGCGCGCCCCACGCCGGGCCTCGGCTTCGAGAACGTCGATGGCAATCGACTCGGCCAGCCGATCGACCTCGACGGTTCTATCGCCTCCGGCACCCGTTGAGATCTCGACGCGGCCGGCCTCGGTGCCGAACAGCGGACCGACGGTCGCCTTGACACGGGCGCCGATCTGGGCGAAAACTTCCAGCCAGCGGCGCTCGTCGAGCGTGGTCAGGCGCTGGGTGCTCAGCGGCTGCGCCGCCAGATCAGCAGGCCGCCGAGGACGACGAGTACGAGCGGTCCGATGATCCTTTCGTCGACGAGGTGAAGGCTGAAGACGAGCAGCACCGCGCCGATCCCGATGAGCAGCAGGCTGAACCGCCGCCGATGGCGGTCCGTCGAAGCGGCTGCCCCAGGCAGGGCGACATCGAGCTCCTCAATCCAACCGGGCCGCCGGAGCAGGCCGAACACGCCGACGACCATGATGAGAACCGGCCACAGGCGCGGGACCGGGTACGGAAGCCTGACGAAGTTGAGGACGAGGACCGCCGCTCCGATGACGATCAGGATGAGCCCGAGGCCGCTTAGGGGGCGGCGGCGACCACCGACCCGCTTGATCGCCGAGGGTCGGTGGTCGGACATCGGGACCTATTGTCCCTGAGTTTTTCCCACCTGGTTCAGATGTTCGACAGTCAAGCGGGAGACGTCGGAGGCCCGTTCGTACTGCAGCCAGTGGCCGGCGCCCTCCAATATCTCGAGCCGGTAGGGGCCCTTCATGTATTCGGCGGTCTCGTCGACCGCGCGGCGGCCCAGCGCCATGTCCTCGTCTCCCCAGATGAGGAGCGTCGAGGTCGAGATCGGATTCGGCACCGGCGGGAAGGATGCGTAAGCCTGTGGCTTCAGGTTCGCGCGGTAGTAGTTGAGCGCCGCGGTGAGGCGTCCCGGCCGCTCAAAGCCCTCCACGAAGTCGTCGATCTGCGCCTCGGGGATGCCGTTTTCGTGGGGGCTCATCCGGAGCATCGAACGAAGTCGTTCAGACCCGTTCTCCAGAAGCAGTTCCTCGGCCTTGCCGACCTTGTGGAAGAGGCTGACATAGCTGGATCGAGCCTGTTGGTCGGGATCGGCCTGTCCGCTTCCATCGAGCCCGCTGGCTCTGCCCAGGGGCGTTGGGTGAGGGATCGAGAGCGAGGTCCAGCTTCGCACCATCTCGGGGTGGCGGCTGACAAAGGGCCAGCCGACGAGGGCGCCCCAATCGTGGCCGACCAGGTGAACCCGTTCCTCCCCGAGCTCGTGGATCATGCCGCTGACGTCCGCTAGCAGGTGCGGCATCGTGTAGGCGTCGACTCCCTGCGGCGCGTCGCTGCCGCCATATCCGCGGAGGTCGGGCGCCACCGCGCGATAGCCGGCGTTGGCGAGGGATTCCAGCTGCTCCGAGTAGGACTCCTTGCCCTCCGGAAAGCCGTGCAGAAGCAGCACCACGGCCCCGTCGCGCGGGCCGTCCGCGAGGAGTGCGAAGTTCAGCCCGTTGGCGTGCAGATGGCCCTTTTCGATCGTCATCCTTCTGCCGTCATGCGGTCTGAGGGTACTGGCTGATATCGGCCAGCCACGCCGTGGCATCGGCGAGGGCCCTGTCGAGATGGCCCTTGAGGCCGTGCCCGGCCCCGGGATAGACGATCAGGCGAGCCGAGGGAAGCTTGGCAAGCTCCTTCTCGAGGAGCCTCATGTCGCAGAACTGGTCGCGATCTCCCATCAGGATGAGCACCGGTAGCCTGAGCTGCGGCCAGTGCGTCGTGCGCAGCTGGTCAGGCTTTCCGGGGGGATGGAGCGGGTAGCTGAAAAGCAGCAGTCCCGTGAACTGGCTGCCGGCGGCGGCGGCAAGGCTGGCGGCGCGACCACCGAACGACTGCCCTCCGACCACCACGGCCGGGCCCGAGCGTGCGGCGAAGACCGGCGCCGCGGCCTCTGCCTTTCCGCGGGGCAGTGTCACGATCTCGACATCGTGGCCGGCGGCACGCAGTGCTCGGGCATGGGGTTCCATCTGGAGTGGGTTACCGCTCGCGCCGGGCCCGAGCACGATCTTCACTCTTGGTCCTCCAGGACGTCCTTCATTTTCTCCATGGCGTTGACGATGCGCGCTCGGATGATCCCCTCGAGACGGGCCGAGACGAAGTTACCGATTCCTCCCGCAGGTGGCCGGTACCTAATTCGCAGGTGGACCTGCGTGACGTCGGCGCGCACCGGTGTGAAGGTCCACCTGCCCTGTTGCCAGACCGGGCTCCGGTCGGAGACCCAACCAAGCGCGCGCCCTTCCTCCCATTGGTCGATCCGCATCTCCGTCGAAAGGCTCAAACCGAGTGCTCCCATCGCGATCCGGTAGCGAGCTCCGTCGCCGCGGGCCACGTCCCCTATGGGCTTCCAGCTGGTGATGCCCTCGAGGACATCACTCACGTTGTTGTAGTTGGCGACAAACTCGAAGACGGCCGCCGCCGGCCTCTCGATCCGGCGCTCGACTTCAAGCTCACGGGTGGCTATGTTCGGACCACCTCGGTCTGGGCGATCTCGTCATGCACTGCGCGCCGGCGGAGCAGCGCCAGGGGTAGCAAGGCCAGCCTGAGAGCCGCCTGGCCGGGCGTCAGCCGCGTCCCGTCCACAGCGATGACCCGCTGGCGGGTGATGAAGCCGCCCGGCGTGCGCCCGACGGCGATCCAGCCGGCAAGGTGGTAAGGCACCAACACCTCGAGGACCCTCCGCCGGAACAGCCGGGCCAGCACGGCGCAGATCGCGACGTCGATGGCCCCGCCGGCGAGCCGTGTCAGGGGGTCGGAGGGATTTCCGGGAGGCGGCATCCGACCGCGCATGCCGAGCAGGCTGAGGCGCGCGATGAAGCGGTGGAACGGCCGCTGGGTGAAGTCGTAGATCAAGGGCGGCAGGGCCGGCTCGAAATCCTCGACCTCGACGATCAACTCTCCGAACTCCCAACCGACCGAGATCGTGCCGACCGGACGGCGAACCAGGAGGCCTCCGTCCACCGGGTGCACCCAACGACCACCGCCCCTCGGCTCCGGCTCCCAGTGCGGCTCGCCCAGGTGGATCAGCTCGAGAGGGCCGACGTACTGGCCGCCCCCACGGACCTGGACGAGTCCCAGGGTCAGCCGGGTCAGGTCCTCGAAAAAGCGGTCGCGAAGCGTCTGGCGAGGCGGAGGGGCCACCAGATCGACACGGTCGATCACCGAGCGCGTTACGGGATCCGCCCCCAGGCCTGGACGAGCGTGAAGGTCGTGATCCAGCGCTGCGGGTCGGCAACCTCGCGCTCGGCCTCCGCTCGTAAGGTCCTGAGATCATCGAGTGGCAGCATCTGCTCCAGGCGCTGCTCCAAGGAGTTCGAAAAGGCGATGTGGTTGCGGCTATATGGGTGGGCGGCGGGCAGCGCGATCACATGGGCATCAATCTCGGGCTCGATGCCGAGATAGCGGAGCAACGAGGGCAGCTCGCGCCCGGCGTCCAGGTTGCCGCCGCCGGCGAGGAAAGCCTTACTGACGAGCTCGACAAGCTGCTCGCTGGCGGGGGCGGGCGGGTTGAAATGCCAAGACCCGGTATCGGTCTCTTCGAGAACGAGCCAGCCACCGGGCTTCAGCAACCGCTTGTGGGCACGCAACTGCTCGTTATAACGGCCGATGGGCGCCAGCTCGAAGCGCGCGTGGACGAGGTCATACCCGCCTTCCGGCAGGGCGCTGTTGAAGAGGTCGTCGTTGACGACCTCTACGTTCTCGAGGCCGAGCTCGCGGGCGGCGGCCAACAGCTTGTCGTCGATGTCGGTCCCTGTCACTCGACCCAATTCCCCAACCCAGCGGCTGAGGATCGGGAGCCAGCCGTAGGCGCCGCAGCCGACGTCAAGAGCGCTGAGGCCGGACCCGTCGCCAAGCCTGGCCAGCAACTGCTCGCCCGCCGGCTCCCAGACCTTAGCCTGCAGTCGCAGGCGCTCGAGCTCGGCCGCCTGGCCGACCATCAGGTAAGTCATCTCTGGTGAGAATAATCGGGCCTTGCCAAACGAACAGATGTTCGATACTCTTGGGCCGAGCCTCCAGCTCCTGCTCTACGTCTTTCCGGAGGCATTCCAAAACCAACCGGAGAGATGAGCACCGAGATCAAGCACGTGTCCGTGATCACCCAGACACAGGTGGCCCAGGCAGTAAACGCCATCCACCTGCGCTTCGGCGAGCATGCCCTGGCGCGGGTCGACAGGCTGCCGGTCCTCGAGGCGTGGCCCACCGGCGTGGGTGTTGTCGATCGGCTCACGGGCATCGGCGGGCTTCCGCGAGGCCGGGTGGCGGTTATCCAGGGGAGATCGACCTGTGGCAAGTCGAGCCTCGCGCTGGCACTGCTCGCCCACGCCAGCCGGGAGTTCGCGCAGGCTGTCGTCATCGACCCCGGGGGCGGGTTCGATCCCTGGGCGCTGCTCGAGTTCACGCCGCGACTGAAGGCGCTGACAGTTATCAGGTCTCCCGGTCCCACTGCCACCGGCGAGGCGGCGGTCGCGCTGGCGAAGGCTGGCGCCGGGTTCCTCCTGCTCTCCCTACCCGCCCGGGTGGCCGCCGCGGCCGAGCCCTGGCTGGCGCTGCTGGCGTCGGCGGCGGAACGGTCGAGCGCGATCGTCATCGCGGTAGTAGAGACGGCGCCGCTGCCGCTGGCGCACACGTCCAGCTTCAGCCTCGAGCTGGAGCGGACCGGCTGGAAATTCGAGCACGGCCAGATCGTCGGCCTGCGGGCTCGCGTCGCCTGCGTCAAGAACAAGGTCGCGATGCCCGGCGGTCATGGCGACCTCGAAGTCCTCTATCCGCTCGGAGCGGGACTCTTTCCCGACCGAGCGCTGCAAGAGATCAGGCAGGAGATCGGTGAATCGCAGGCGGGAGAAGGGCGAGAGGGAGGGGAATGGCTGCGGCATGTGTCTGCTGTGGTCTGACCCCCCACCTCGAGCTGGCGCTCCGGCCCGACCTTTATGGAAGACCCGCTGTCGTCGCCGAGTGGCGCGGATCAGTCCTATGCGTCTCAGCCGAGGCGTGGGAGAACGGCGTGCGCCCGGGAATGACGCAGCGGCAGGCCCAGCAGCTCTGCCCTGACGCCGAACTGCTGGCACCCGACCCGGGCAGCGCCGAGCGGCTGCGCGAGCTGATCGCGACAGCGCTCTACGACCTCTCACCCGTCGTCGAAGTTCGCGTCGATGGCATCGCCTGGATCGACCTCGAAGGTGTCGTCCAGCCGACGCTGGCACTCCGCGAACTGCGCCGGCGGCTCCGCGACGCCACCGGCACCGAGCCCCGTCTCGGCCTTGCGCCGGGGCCTTTCAGCGCTCGCCAGGCCGCCGCCAGGGCCCGTCCGGGACGAGTTCTGCGAGTCGAGGATGCGGCTACCTTCCTCGCCCCCCTCTCCGCCTCCGAGCTGGACCTCGAGCCGTGGCAGATGGAGATGCTCGAGATGCTCGGGCTGCGGACGCTGGGCGCGGTCGCCGGCATCGGCCCGCGCCAGCTGGAATCACAGCTCGGCAAGGCGGGACGGCTCGCCGCGCTCCGCGCCCGAGGACTTGAACCCGACCCGATAGCTCCCTGGCAACCCCCGCGCACGACCTCGGCCCGCCGCCAGTTCGAGCCACCTGTCGAGGAGCGGGAAGCGCTGCTGTTCGTGGGCAGGGCTCTCTGCGACGAGCTCGCCCAGGAGCTCGGGCTGCGCGGCGCCGGCGCCAAGCGGGTGCGCCTGCGCCTCAACTCCGAGGAGCGCGAATCACTGTTCCGTCACCCGCTCTCGAGCACGGCCGAGCTTTTCGGACTGGTCGGCTCCTGGCTTCGAGCCTGGCAACCGGCCGACCCGGTGGGCGAGATGACGATCGAGCTGCCCGAGCTGGAACCGGCCGGCCGCCGCCAGCTCCGCCTCTGGGTCCGCGGCGACGGCTCCGCCGAGGAGGTGAAGGCGGCGGTCGAGCGCCTACAGGAACGCCACGGCGCCACGGTCGCACTCCAGGTCGAGGCCGCTCTGCCCGACTCCCCCATCCCCGCCCAGCGCTTCAGCTGGCGTCCATCGGGACCTGCCGAGTCGGCGCTCGCCCTGCTGCGCGCTCCCCAGTCCCGGGCGGCGCCCCAGCCGCCCAGCCTCAGCCGGAACCTGGGCGACTTCAACTGCGAGCCGGCGCTCCCGCAGCGCCGCAAGCCCGAAGAGGTGCGTCACGCGGACGAACCCTTCGGCATAAAAGCCGAGCGCCTCAGCGTCAAAAAGGGCCTCCCGCCCCACCGGGCTCCATGACGCGACTCTGCGACCCACCCCTCCAGATCGAGGTGACGCTGGGCCTCGACGGCGCGCCCCGGCGAATCACGCGCGGCGCGCTCACCGGCGCCCTGCAACCCGACTCGCGCTGGCTTGCCGAAGCGGACTGGTGGTCACGCCCGATCGCTCGCGAGTACTGGAAGGCACTCCTCAACGCGGAACTCCTGATCGAGATCTTCCACGACCTCCACCAGGACGCCTGGTTCCTCGAAAGAATTTATGACTAGTCGCTGCCGGCGCGAGTGCGCCGGCGGGGCGAGAAATCGCGAGGCCCGCGATTTCGGAGGGTCGGCCAATTCTTGCCGCCCGACCATCGGGAAAACTCGCTTGATCTTGTCAAAGGAGGCCTGCAGCCCCCAGGCCCCCGCCGCACGCCCCAGCAATGCGCTCGACAATTGCATGCTCGGGGGGGGTTGGAAGGGGGAAGCCCCCTTCACCGGCGCGAGTGCGCCGGCGGGGCGAGAAATCGCGAGGACCGCGATTCGGAGGGGCTTCAGCCCCACCACAAAACAAGCCAGTCTCCGCGAGGGTCGGCCAATTTGCCTTGCCGCCCGACCATCGGGAAAACTCGCTTGATCTTGTCAAAGGGGGCCTGCAGCCCCCCGGCCCCCGCCGCACGCCACGGCAGTGCGCTCGGCCATTGCAGGCCCGGGGGGTGGAAGGGGGAGGCCCCCTTCACCGGCGCGAGTGCGCCGGCGGGGCGAGAAATCGCGAGGCCCGCGATTTCGGAGGGGCTTCAGCCCCACCACAAACAAATCGAGTCTCCGCGAGGGTCGGCCAATTCCCAATTTGCCTTGCCGCCGGACCATCGGGAAAACTCGCGTGATCTTGTCAAAGGGGGGCCTGCAGCCCCCCGCCCCCCGCCGCACGCCCCGGCAGTGCGCTCGGCAATTGCAGGCTCGGGGGGTGGAAGGGGGAGGCCCCCTTCACCGGCGCGAGTGCGCCGGCCGGGCGAGAAATCGCGAGGACCGCGATTTCGGAGGGGCTTCAGCCCCACCACAAACAAATCGAGTCTCCGCGAGGGTCGGCCAATTCCCAATCGCGAGGACCGCGATTTCGGAGGGGCTTCAGCCCCACCACAAACCAAGCCAGTCTCCGCGAGGGTCAGCCAATTCCCAATCGCGTACCAAGTCAGTCCCCGCGGGTCGTGAAATAGCCATGCCCCCCGGCGCTCGGCGCTGCGACTCATGACCACTCCCTACGTCGAGCTGCACTGCCATTCCAACTATTCCTTCCTGGACGGTGCCTCCCATCCGGAGGAGCTCGTCGAGCAGGCTGCCGCCCTCGGCATGCCGGCGCTCGCGCTCACCGACCACGGCGGTGTCTATGGCGTCGTCAAGCTCCTGAACCACGCGCGGCGCGTCGGAATCAGGCCCGTCATGGGGGCCGAGCTGGAGGTGGATGGCAGGCATGTGGTTCTGCTCGCGCGGGACATGACGGGGTGGTCCAACCTCTGCCGGCTGCTCAGCCACGCCCACCGCAACCAGCCCAAGGGAGAGGCCCGAACCACCCTTGAGCGGCTGGCCGAGTTCTCCAGGGGAATCTTCGTACTCAGTGGCTGCCGTCCAATCTCTGAACAGGGGCTGCGGGCGCTACAGAACGCCGCCGGCCGGGAGAACGTCTTTGTCGAGCTCCAGAACCACCTCCGCCCGGAGGACGGCTGGGTCGCGGCCGGGCAGGCCGAGCTGGCTCGAAAATGCGGCGCGAGGACGGTCGCAACAAACAACGTCCACTACCATGCCGCCCAGCGGCGACCGCTCTCGGACGTGCTGACGGCCATCCGCAACCGGATGACTCTCGAAGAGGCGCGCGGCATCCTCAAGCCCAACAGCGAATACCACCTCAAGGACGCGGCCGAGATGCGCGCGGTCCTCGGGTCCTACCCCGAGGCCCTCGAGATGGGCTACCTGTTGGCGCAGGAGTGCGACCTCGACCTGGACTTCAAGAAGGTCCGCTTCCCCGGCTTTCCGGTACCCCGCGGCGAGACGCCATTCAGCTTTCTCTACCAGCTCTGCCAGCAGGGCGCTCGTGCGCGCTACCACCCGATCACCCCGGCAGTCGCGCGGCGACTGCAGAAAGAGCTCGAGGTCATAGAGAAGACCGCTCTCGCCGAGTTCTTCCTCATCAACTGGGACCTCATGCGGTTCGCGAAGGAGAACGCCGTCCCTGGCCAGGGACGCGGCAGCGCCGCCGACTCGATCGTGGCCTACGTGCTCGGCATCACCCGCGTCGATCCTATTGAGCACAACCTCCTCTTCGAACGCTTCCTCCACGAGGAGATGAAGACGATGCCGGACATCGACATCGACTTCTCCAGCGAGCACCGCGAGAAGGTCATCAAGTACGTCTACGACAAGTACGGCTGGGAAAGGACCGGGATGGTCTGCAACGTCGTCACCTTCCAGCCGCGGATGGCGGCGCGCCAGGTTGGCAAGGCGCTCGGGTTTCCACCCGACGTCGTCGATAAGCTGGCCAAGTCGGTCGATTCATGGTTCCCGCAGTCGCTGGAGGAGGTCTCGGCGCAGGCGGGCTTCGAACAGCTGACCGGATCGGCGCCTTGGCGGCAATTCACAAGCCTCTGCAACCAGGTCCTGAATTTCCCGCGCCACCTCTCCATCCACGTCGGCGGGATGCTGGTCACCGGCCAGCCTCTCATCGACGTCGTGCCGGTGGAGCCGGCCACCATGCCGGGCCGGGTCGTCGTCCAGTTCGACAAGAACGATGTCGAGGACCTGGGCCTCATCAAGATGGACATGCTCGGGCTGCGAACGCTCTCGGTGATCGCCGAGGTGCTGGAGATGATCAAGGAGAGGACGGGCGAAAAGCCGGACCTCGACGCGCTGCCACTCGACGACCCCGAGGTCTATGCGATGTGCTCGGAGGCGGACACCATCGGCGTTTTCCAGATCGAGTCACGCGCACAGATGCAGACGCTGCCCCGCACCCGTCCCACTACTTTCAACGACCTCGTCGTCGAGGTGGCAATCATCCGGCCCGGACCCATCCAGGGCAACGCGGTCCATCCCTACATCAGGCGCAAGCAGGGAAAGGAGGCGGTGACCTATGCGCACCCGCTGCTGGAGCCGATCCTCCGCGACACGCTGGGGGTGATCCTCTACCAGGAGCAGATCCTCGAGATCTGCATCTCGGTTGCAGGGATGACGGCAGGCAAGGCCGACGGGTTCCGGCGGGCGATGAACCGCCACCGCTCGCACATCGAGATGCGCAGCTTGTATGAGGGTTTCATCGAGGGTTGCCTTCAGAACGACGTCCCCGCCCAGACAGCCGAAGACCTTTTCAAGGCGATCGAGGGCTTCGCTTCATTCGGCTTCTGCCGCTCCCATGCCGCGGCCTTTGCCAGGACGTCATACGAAACCGCCTGGCTGAAGCTGCGCCATCCCGCCGAGTTCGTCTGCGGGCTTCTCAACAACCAGCCGATGGGCTTCTACCATCCGAGTGTTCTCGTCGAGGACGCCAAGCGCCACGGCGTCGCCGTCCTGCCGG
Source organism: Chloroflexota bacterium (assembly GCA_043740835.1). Classification (GTDB taxonomy): domain Bacteria; phylum Chloroflexota; class Dormibacteria; order Dormibacterales; family Dormibacteraceae; genus JAYUBK01. Next base: position 3,658 of record JAYUBK010000326.1, on the reverse strand, counting down.
TCGACATCAACCGCTCCGCGGATCGCTGCCTGCCCGAGGGCGAGGGGCGCGTCCGCCTCGGCTTCAACTACGTGAAGGAGATGGGATCGGGGCCGCGAGAAGCGATCTTCGCCGAGCGGGCGAAGGGCGAGTTCACGAGCTTCGACGATTTCCACGAGCGCCTCCGCGCCACCCGTCCAACGATGGAAGCGATCCAGAACCTGATCATGGTCGGCGCCTTCGACCGCCTCGGCAGCACCCGCCGCGATCTCCTCTGGCGGTTCCAGGAAGGGCGGCGCGGGCGCGGCCGAAAGCGCGGCATCGACCCCCAGCCGAGCCTGCGCCTGAACTCCCAGAGCCCCCCTCTGCCCCAGCTCGACCCGGTCGAGAAGACGCGCCTCGAATACCAGATCAGCGAGCTTTCGACGGGCCGTCACCTCGTCCATTACTGGCGCGACCGGTTGGAGGCGATGGGCGTGGTCGACAGCCTGGCGGTCAAGCGGGTGCCCGACGGCAGGACCATCCGGGTGGGCGGACTGGTGATCGTCCGCCAGGCGCCGGGCACGGCACGCAAGATCCGCTTCTTCACCCTCGAGGACGAGTTCGGCCACATCAACGTTACGTTCATGCCGGACGTCTACGAGAGCCACCGAAAGGTCGCCAACTCGAACGCGGTGATAGTCGTCGAGGGGGTGATGCAGCGCCAGGACGGAGTCCACTCGATCCTCGCCCGGTCGGTCATCGGCATCCAGGGTGGGGCCAGGGACCTGCCCACCTCGCATGATTACCGGTGACAAGTGCCTGAACTGCCAGAGCTGGAAGCCCTGCGGCAGAAGCTTGGCCCGCAACTGCATGACCGGATGGTCACCGCGGTCGAGGTCAATCCCAAGCACGCCCACCTCCTCCGCTACCCCGTCGACGAATTCGCCAAGGAGGTGCCCGCGCGGCGAATCCGCGGCGTGTCGCGACGCGGAAAGCACATGGTCTTCGACTTCGACGGCGACCGCAGGCTGGTCATCAATCCAATGCTGGGTGGCCGCTTTCAGCTCGCCGGGGACGACTCCAACCCCCCCGTCACCCATGTCTTCTCGCTCCGTCTCGAAGGCCACGAGGAGCTTCGCTACAACGACTGGAAGGAGCTTGGCCGCATTTACTGGGTCAGGGAGCCGGCCACCGAGGTCCCAGCCTGGGCCGACCTGGGGCCGGAGGCCGACTCGATCGGGAATCTTGGCCTCGAAGGGTTTCACCAGCGCATCAAGCGCTACCGCCAGGTGCTCAAGGACCTCCTCCGCGACCAGTCCTTCCTGGCCGGGATCGGCAATGCGTACTCTGACGAGATCCTCTGGGAGGCGAGGCTGATGCCCCTTCGAAAACGGGCATCGCTGAAACCCGAAGAGGAGGAGGCCCTGTACCACGCCATTCCGGCGGTCCTCGATCGAGCCGTGAGTGCGATCCTGGCCGACCCCGACTACGACGAGTCAAAGCAGAACCGAACGTTCATGAACGTTCATACCAAGGGCGAGAAGCCTTGTCCCCGCTGCGGCCACCGGATCAGCCAGCTGGGGTCGAACCGTGAGCCGGTCAACTTCTGCCGGGGCTGCCAGCAATGAAGCGCGCCGCTGTGACCGGCGTCCGCGAAGGGGGTGCGTTGCCGGGGCGACCTGGGCCCGAACGCTTCATTCCGACCCTGGCTGGAGTTCATTACGGACGTAGCCGCTAGCTACGATTTGTAGCCAAGCGGTATGCTTCCGCGGCGATGGCCGTGAACAGAGAACTCGACGACATCGAGCGCGCCCTCGTTCGCCACCGCCACGAACACCCCCTCGCCCGGGACGTCAACGCCGAGCACGAGCGCCGACTGAGCCGCGCCGAGCGGATCGCGCGGGACTTCAGCCGTTCGGTGGGAACGTGGACGTTCATCGCCATCCAGGCGATCCTTGTCGTGCTCTGGGTCCTCCTCAATGTCCTGGCCGTCACCCGCCATTGGGATCCCTACCCGTTCCTCTTCATGAACCTCGTGCTGAGCTTCCAGGCCGCATTCGGAGTCGCCATCGTGCTGATGGCCGTAAATCGCCTCCATGACCGCGACCGGCTGACCGCGCAGCAGGACTTCCAGGAGGCGGTGAAGCTCGAGGAGGAACTCAAAGCGGTGATGGAGCACCTCGAGGTGCAGGACGAAGTACTCCTCCAGGTCCTGCAGCGGCTCGAGCGTGGCGACCGGGAATTGCGCCGGATCTCCCGCCGCATGGGGCTCGGCGAGGAACCCGAGTCCAAGACTTCGTAACGGTCACTCCCAGCCCCGGCTCTCCCAGCCCCGGCACTCCCAAGGCGCACGAGTTGGCCGGCAGCGGCCGCCCCGGTATCAGTTGACCTTGTAAACCGTGTACTCCGCGTTCCTGTGGACGACAACTCCGTGAGTCCCCCAGTAGGAGTCGCTGACGACGCCCTGCGCAGCCTTTGCGTAGGCCCGCTCCTGGGGTCCGATGACCACGTAGTTGACCCCATAGCGGGCGACAAGGGCCGGGACCTCGGCTCCACCGGCAAGGATCGTCCTGATCGCGGTCTCCCGATCTGGCCAGTCGGAGAGGCCGTAGCTCCAGACCCAGCCCGTGTAGCCGAGCACGACCCGCCGGCCGGTAAGGGAGGGGATCGGGGAGTTGTGCTCCGGCGCCGTCACGAAGACCGCCCTCGGGTCTGTCGAGGTACGCGCCCACGCCGCGACATCAAGGCCGGCGGTGTCGGTGAACTGGAGGGTGGAAACGGATGCCTCCGTGGAACGAAGGAGGTCGAGGCCGCCGCTCGCGGCGAGGACCGCGCAGAGGAGGAGCGCAAGGATTGCCGCTTCTCTTCCGCGTTTGAAGAGCGCCGCGAGCAGCGCGCCGACCATGAGAGCCCCGAGCATCTCGAAGAAGATGAAGAACTTGTTGTTGTCCCAGTCCCAGGGATGAAATAGGACGACGTTCGGGACCAGGAACCAGAGCCAGACGGGCGCGAAGTGGCGGCCGAAGCCGGTCGGGTTGAGGCCCTTCCAGAACTGGGCGATCAGGACCAGCGGCACGAACACGCCGAGGTTCTTGATCCAGAACCAAACGACGTTGTCGCTGTGGCCGTCGGCCGCAGCCAGCCAGCCGGGCTGCACGCAGAGCCCGCCGATATGGCTGGGGCAGGTGACCGTGTGGCTCGGGGGCCACATCCAGACCAGCGCCGGCACGCCGATGACGAGGGCAGGGATGAAGAAGGCGAGCCACTCGCGGCGGCGGTTGAGAACCGCCCAGAAGGCCGCGATGGCGACCGCCGTCCCGTAAGAGTGGACGTGGAATGACGGCGTGATCCCCACCAGGATCCCGGCGAAGGCAAAGGGGGCCCAGCCCGCCCGCTTCCGAGCCACGAAGAGGATCGCCAGCACGACCATCACGATCGAGAAGCCGAATAGAGTCGAGCGCTGGGGCAGAAGGTTGGCGAGGACTGGGTTCAACCACTGGTAGTTCTGGTCGGTCATGTGCGTGTACTCGTGCGGGAGGGACCGGAGAATCCCCCACCCGGAGGCGTCGACGTCCCTGGCGAAGTAGACGAAGCCAAGGCCGCCTCCGAGTAGGAAAACGAAGACACCTAGCGAAGCGGCAAGGCGGCTTCCCAACAGGCGAACCGCGGACAGGTACATGACCATCGGGAAGGCGAG
>JAYUBK010000325.1:0-27275 GCA_043740835.1 Chloroflexota bacterium | reverse complement strand
ATGCCGGTGCCTGGGACGGCGGCCACGACGCGGTGGCGGTACCGACGGCATCGCTCGGATCGACCTATTACTTCGCGGAGGGGAACGTCGGACCCAACTTCGACGAGTACATCACCGTGCTCAACCGAAACGCGGCGCCCGTCACGGTCCACATCGTGTTCACAGACCAGCGCGGTGCGGGCTACGCGACGGACCTGGTGGTCGGAGCGAATAGCCGCGGGACCTTCAAGGCGAACTGGATCGTGCCACCGGGAACCCAGGTGACCGCTACTGTCACCGCCCTGGGCGGCCTCCCCATCCTCGTCGAACGCCCCGAATACTTCTCCTACTGAACGAGTCCTGCCTCTGAGTTGGAAGAAGGCTCCCTGCGTTGGGAGCCTTCTTCGTCCAGTCGGAAAGAGATCGGCCTCTACTTCCGGTGGTGGCGGACCCAGAAAGGAAGGTGGCCGTGCGCGAGGCGGTCCTGGAAGTGGTCCGCCTGCAGGCGCGTGATCTTCTTGGCATCCACGGCCGCGTCGAGCGCCGGTTTCACGGCCTTGCTGACGGCAGCCGCGAAGGCCTCCTTCGTCGCGAAGCCGTGCTCGGAGGCGATCTCCTCCATGCTGCGACCGGTCCTGAGGGCGGCGCGGAGGTCCTTGGGGTCCATGTGCATGGTCACCGCGGACGCATCGAGATACGCCTCGACCTCGACCTTTCGGTCCGCGCGAGCGTCCCTGTGGTGATGCTTGGCCGCGGGTGCAGCCTTGGTCGGGGGGGCAACTCCCCCGGGCGACGCCGCGAGCACGGAGGGGCTGGCGGCAACGGCCCCGGCCAGGATCATTGAGCCGGCGGCGCCGCCGAGGGCGAGCTTGGCGAGAGCGGGGAAACGGAGTAACGACATCATCTAGAGCACCTCTTTGGATTGGATTGGTCGGAATGCGACCGCCCGGCCTCGTGAGCGCCGCGAGAAACGGCGACGCCGTCTCAACCAGGTCAGCAACATCCTGGTCCCGAGGTTGACCGGCGCCTGTCAGAGGTTTGGGGGCTCCCCGTCAGCGTTTTGTAAGCCTGCCGCCCGGCCCCGGCGCCGGTTTCAGCCATGATTGATCGAGGATCCATGGAAGAAAAAGAGCATGACACCCGAGGCGAGTCGGAGCTCGAGCAGAAGGCCCGAGAACCCGTCCAAGAACCCGTCCAAGAACTGGTTCAGGAAGCTATTCAGGCGCCCGTGCAGGATGCTGTCGCGGAGGTCAAGGACCAGGTTGCGGACGCGAGCGAACAGGTTGCCGAGAAGAAGAGGACGCTCGACGTGCGAGTCTTCAGGTTCATCAACAGCATCCCGCACGCACGGCGTGACGACCTCATAGTCGGTGTCATCTCGGACCTCGGTCAGGGAATGGGGTGGTGGGCGGCCAGCGCCTGGCTGGCCGCAACCGGCGGCCGCACCGGCCTCCGGGCCGGGCTCGCTACGACGGCCGGCTCGATCGGGGCCACCTACCTCGTGCAGGCCGGGATCAAGCCCGTCTTCCGTCGCAACCGCCCCTTCATGAGCCGGGAGGCGATCGTGGTGGGGATGCGTCCCAGCGACCACTCCTTTCCTTCCGGCCACAGCGCCGCGTCGTTCGCCGCGGCCCATGCCCTTGCGCATTTCTACCCACGCCAGCGAATCCCCCTCTACACGGTCGCCACCCTCGTCGGCCTTTCCCGCATCCGGGTCGGGCACCACTTTCCGAGTGACGTCGCGGTGGGGGCCGCGATCGGACTCGGTATCGGCGAGCTCTGTTATCGCCTCGCCAATTGGGGACGTCAGGTTTGACCCTGCCCAAGGTCCTGGAGCCGCTCCGCCCCTATGCGCTCCAGGTCGTGTTCGCGCTCTACATCCCGCTCATCCTCTTCGTTGACGGGCGCATCACGTCGATCTACGAGCAATACGCGCTGGGAGTGCTCACGTTTGCCGTCCTCTGGCTCTCGACAAGGCTTTCCCCGCCCGAGGAGAGGCGCCAGGTCTGGCTGCTGGTGCTGGTCGCCACCGGGTTCGAGATCCTGGGCTCGCTCCTATGGGGCCTCTATCGCTACCGCTTCGGCAATGTGCCGCTGTACGTGCCGCCGGGCCACGGCCTCGTCTACCTGTTCGGCCTGACCTCCGCACGAACGCCTCTCTTTCTACGCCACGGAAAGGCGATCTGCCGCTACGCCCTCGGCCTGGCCACGGTCTGGGCCATCTCCGGCATAACGATCCTGCCTTTGGTGACAGGACGAGTCGACGTCGAGGGAGCGCTCTGCCTTCCGATCTTCGCGTGGTTCGTCCTCCGCTCGCCCCGGGCGGGAATGTTTGCGGCGATCTTCTTTGCGACCTCGATGCTGGAGATCTTCGGCACCAGCTTCGGGAATTGGCGCTGGGCACCCGTGGCCCCCTTCACCGCGATAACGGCCGGCAACCCGCCTTCGGTGATCGCCGGCGGCTACTGCGTGATCGACGGGTCCGTGCTGCTCGTGGCGATCGCCCTGGCGAGAATGGCCGGGCTGATGGGGCGAAGATCAGGAAGTGTGCCTCTCCGCGCTGCCGAAGGTTAACCTCGCGACGGGCTAAACGTGATAGCTTCTCTATAAGGTGCTAGCGATGTCGAGGGGGTTCGAAAGAGGGAGAAGGGATGCGGGAAGGCTGGCGCTTGCCACTGCCGTCAGTCTCGGTTCGAATGCGGTTTCGGAGATCAGGGACGCGGCCGCCGAAATGGAAATGACTCACCCCATCGCCTGCGCGCGCCTGGCAGGACTGCGCTACGTCAGCGACGTCATGCCCGGAATCCGGCGCCGGCGCGTCGGCGAGGCCTTCACTTACACCGCACCCCTCGGAGGGCCCGTGCGCGCGGGGGCGGAGCTCGAGCGAATTCGCTCTCTCGCCATCCCGCCCGCATGGACCGACGTCTGGATCTGCCCCTCGCCGGAGGGCCACCTCCAGGCCACCGGCCGCAACGCCAAGGGCCGCAAGCAGTACCGCTACCACGGGCGCTGGCGAGCGATCCGCGATGACACCAAGTACGGCAAGCTCCGTTCCTTCGGAGACGCGCTGCCGCGAATCCGCGAAAAGGTTGGGCGCGACCTGGCGCAGCCCGGGCTTCCCCGCGAAAAAGTTCTCGCCACGGTCGTCCGCCTCCTCGACCTGAGCTTCATCCGGATAGGCAACCCCGAGTACGCCAGGGCCAATGAGTCCTTTGGGCTGACGACCATGCGAGACGAACACGTCGAGATCAGGGGCGAGCGCGTCCGCTTCAAGTTCCGCGGCAAGTCCGGCAAGGAGCATGACATCGACGTCTGGGACCGCCAGCTGGCACGCATCATGCGCAGATGCCAGGAGTTGGATGGACAGGAGCTGTTCCAGTACCTCGACGAGGGCGGTCAATCCAGGACGATAGAGTCTGCCGACGTAAACGGGTATCTCAGGGCCGCCGCGGGAGAGGGTTTCACGGCGAAGGTTTTCAGGACCTGGGCAGGCACTGTCCTGGCGGCGCGAGAGCTGGCACGGGTAGGCCCCTTCGAAACGGAGACGGAGGCGAGGCGCAAGGTGGCGTCCGCAGTCAGCGAGGTCGCCCGCCAGCTTGGGAACACCCAGGCGGTCTGCCGCAAGTGCTACATCCACCCGGCGGTGATCGACGGCTACCTCGACGGCTCGCTCCTGTCGGCCTGGCGCGACGGCGACGACCGCGGTGAGGAGACGGTTCTCAACCTGCTCAGCCGGCGCCTGGCCGCCTAGAGGCACGAGATGCGGATTGCCATGGTCGCACCGCCCTGGTATCCCGTGCCGCCCGTAGGCTATGGCGGCATCGAGCTGGTCGTCCATCTCCTAACGGGGAGCCTCCGGCGACGAGGCCACGAGGTCATCCTCTTTGCCGCCGAGGGCTCACAACACGATGCCATAGAGCTCGCGCCCCCGGACTGGAGTCAGGACCTCGGAAGTGCGGAGCATGTCATCAGGGAGGCGACATATCTGGCCCGGGTCTACGCCCGGCTGGACGAGATGGATGTGGACGTGGTCCATGAGCACAACGAGTCCGCCGGTCTCGTGGTCGCGACTCGTCGGCCGCCGGCCCCAACCGTAGCGACGATCCACTCCGATCTCGCTGAGCCCCATCGGACCTTCATGAGGGAGGTGGAGGGTAGGGACGTGGGCCTGGTGGCGATCAGCGCGGCGCAGGCTGCTCGGGCGCCGGAAGTGCCCTGGTTGGGTACTGTCCACAACGCCGTGGACGTCGACGCCCTGATCTGTGGGGCGGAGAAGGGCGGCTACCTGCTCGAGCTGGCCCGGATTTGCCCCGACAAGGCGCAGCACATCGCGATCGAGGTGGCCGCCGAGCTGGGCCTGCCGCTGATCCTGGCGGGCAAGATCGAGGAGCGCCCAGAGTCCGAGGCCTACTTCAGAGATCAGATCGAGCCGCACCTAGGCGAAAGGGTGCGGTGGTTGCCCGATGTGGGTGGCAAGGACAAGGCCGAGCTGCTGGCGGGGGCCGATGCGATGCTCTTCCCCATCCAGTGGGAGGAGCCTTTTGGACTCGCGATGGTCGAGGCAATGGCCAGCGGGACGCCCGTTGTTGCGATCGCGCGCGGGGCGGCTCCCGAGCTGATCGATGAGGGCGTGACGGGCTTCCTGGCCCACGACGCGGACGGAATGGTTGCCGCCTGTCGACGTATCCACGAGATCGACACCAGGCGCTGTGCCGAGGTTGCCCGGGACCGCTTCAGTCCCGACCGCATGGCGGCGGGATACCTGGAGATTTATCGCGCCGCGATCGACAGGTTTGGCACGAGTTAGACAGGGGATCTAGGACCGACCAGCGGAGACGGGGTGAGGTGATCCCGGCTGGATCCTCACTACCCTGAGCGTCTCGAATGGTTGAGAAGCCTCGTTATCGGTGGGCCGTATTGGCGCTCGGGGTGTTGGCGCAGGTCGCCTTCGCCGCGTCGTCTCAGGGCCTCGCGGCGGTTGGGCCTCTCTTCCGGTCGCAGTTCGGGCTGAGCCTCCTGGAGACCGGCGCGATCCTCACCGGGGTGAGCATCGGGACGGCGCTGACCCTGGTCGCCTGGGGAGCCCTCACGGACCGGATAGGGGAGAGGCTGGTGCTCGCCGTCGGCTTGACCGGCCAAGCGGTCGGCCTCGTGCTCGCCGCCTATGCCCCTGGCTTCCTATTGACGCTGGCGGCCCTCGTTTTCACGGGCATGATGGGCTCCAGTACCAACTCCGCCTCCGGGAGGGCCGTGATGGGGTGGTTTGCAAAGAGCGAGCGAGGGACCGCCCTCGGAATCCGGCAGATGGCGACACCGCTCGGAGGCGGGCTTGCCGCCGCGGCGCTCCCCTTCGTCGCCCTCGCCTTCGGGCTCCGAGGTGGCTTACTTGCTCTCGCCCTCCTGAGTCTTCTGGCGGCTCTTGCGTGTGGCATTTGGATACGCACACCTCCGGCGCCGCCGGCGCGGCCCTTCGGAGTTCGGACGATCAGCCCCATGCGTGACAGGCGGATCTGGCGTATCGCCCTCGGCGGATCGCTTCTCGTCGGTGGCCAATTGAGCATCATCAATTACCTGGTCCTCTTCCTCAACCTGCACCGGGGAGTGCCACTGGCGGCGGCGGCCGGGATCCTCGCCGTGGTCCAGTTCGGTGGTGCCGGCTCGCGGGTCGCGGTCGGCTATTGGTCCGATCGGCGGGGCGAGCGCCTCGGCCTCATGCGTCTCATAGCGCTCGCCGGGACCGCCTCATTCGTCCTCGTGGCCGCCCTTGCGGAAGGCCCCCTCTGGCTGTTGATTCCCTTGCTCGTCATCACCGGGGTCATCGGAATGAGCAGCAATGGCCTCGGTTTCACGGCAACAGGCGAGATCGCGGGCCTGGCTCGCGCCGCCACCGCGATGGGCTTTCAGAACACGGCACTTTTCGTGTCGGGAACCGTTTTCCCGATCGCCTTCGGGGCTGTAGCCAGCACCGCCGGATGGACTGCGGCGTTCGGCTCAGCAGCCCTCCTCGCCGCCCTCGGTTGGTGGGTGCTCAATCCCCTCGAGCGGCTCGAGAGAGTCGGATGGCATGACTCGGCGGATGTCCCGGCCTGACTGCGGAATGGCTCTGCACGCTTCAGGCTTTACAACCTCGTGATCACGAGGCTGGCCGCCGGCCGCATCCACTACGCCTGGATCGTTTTTGGCGTCACCTTCCTGACCCTGCTCGCCGCCGCCGGCATCAGGTCCACGCCCGGCGTCCTGATCGTTCCGCTGGAGCACGAGTTCGGGTGGACGCGCGCGACCATCTCAGTCGGCATCTCCATCAATCTCCTGATGTTCGGACTCTTCGGCCCCTTCGCGGCTGCGTTCATGAACCGCTTTGGCATCCGCCGGATCGTCATCATCGCGCTCTGCATCATCGCGACCGGCGTCGCGCTGACGACGGTGATGACGCAGCCCTGGCAACTCGACCTTTTCTGGGGCCTCATCGTGGGGACGGGCACCGGGTCCATGGCAACGGTGCTGGCTGCAACCGTCGCCAATCGCTGGTTTGTCACGCATCGCGGCCTCGCCGTCGGCATCCTAACGGCCGCCGGCGCCACCGGGCAGCTGATCTTTCTTCCTGTCCTCGCCTCGCTCACGGTCGGCCACGGCTGGCGGTGGGCTTCGTGGGTCGTGGTCGGCGCCACGCTGGCCGCCGTCCCCGTCGTTGCCCTGCTGATGCGAGACGATCCGGCCGACATGGGGCTGAGGGCGCTCGGAGCCACCGGCGACGAGGCCCCCGCCGCCGCCCGGACGGGCAATCCATTTGGCGCGGCGATCGACGGCCTCATGATCGGTGTGCGCAGCACCGACTTCTGGTTTCTCGCCGGCAGCTTCTTCATCTGCGGCGCAACGACGAACGGGCTGGTGGGAACGCATCTCATACCCGCATCCATGGACCACGGGATTCCCGAGGTCACGGCGGCGAGCCTGCTTGCCGTCATCGGCGTCTTCGACATCGTCGGGACGACGGTCAGCGGCTTACTCACCGATCGCTTCGACAGCCGTTGGCTGCTTTTCTGGTACTACGCGCTGCGCGGCCTGTCACTGCTCATCCTTCCCTTCGTGCTCGGTAGCAGCTACTTCGGGCTGATCCTGTTCATCGTCTTCTACGGGCTCGACTGGGTTGCCACTGTCCCGCCCACCGTCGCCCTCGCCGGCAAGATCTTCGGCCGCGAGCGGATGCCGATCGTCTTCGGTTGGATCTTCGCCAGCCACCAGTTCGGAGCCGCCTTCGCCTCCCTGGCAGCGGGGACGATGCGGACCTGGTTGGGCGACTACCAGGTGACGTTCACGAGCGCAGGCCTCCTCTGCCTGCTGGCCTCCGGACTCGTAATCCGCATCCGCCACACCGACAGCGACCTCGGTGCCGGCGAAGCGCGCCCCCTGGTCGAGCAACCGGTTCCCGGCTGAGGGCCAGGATCCGCAGGGCGGCAGCGGCGTTGGGCGTTGCCGTCGCAGCGCTGGTTCTCCTCGCCGTCCCGGCCTCGGCCCACGCGGGCGTGATAGCCGCCGAGCCGGCCGGGGGGATCTCTCCCACCGGGCCGACCACGGTACACCTGCGCTTTTCGGAGCCGGTGACTCCCGTCGGGCGTGGGATCGCGGTCTGGGCGCCCGCGGGGCGCCAGGTGGGGATGGGTCTCATGCGACCCTCACCGTCCGAGCTGGCGGTGAAGGTGGATGCCGGCCCCCGTGGCACCTACCTCGTCGTCTGGACTGTGATCGCCTCCGACACACACCCCTCGCGTGGGTCCTACACGTTCAGCGTCGGGGTTTCCACCAAGGTCCCGGATGTGGGCGGACTGCCCGCGGGGGACGTCGGAGCCGTGAGCCCCTTGGGACTCCTGCTCCAGGTCGCCGGGCGGTGGATCCATCTTGCCGGCTACGCGCTGGCGTTCGGCTCCGTCGCCTTCGCGATGCTCGTTCTGCGACTCGGCTCCGAGCCGCGGGCGGAGGAGGCCTGCCAGCGCGTTGCACTCCTGGGGATCGTGATGCTCGTCGTGGCCGAGCCGTTGATGCTTCTGGCCCAGGTGCTCAGCCTGGGAGGTCTAGACGGCCAGGTCTTCGCGGATGTCCTGGCGTCGGCATCCGGCCGCCTGCTTGCCCTCCGCCTGGGAGCGGCCGTCCTCCTCTGGGCATTGCTCGGTGCGGGGGCCCACGCTCGGCGCCGTGAGGCGTGGGCCGCCGCTTTGGTCCTCGGCCTGGCTCTCGGCTTCATCGACGGCGCGGCCAGCCATGTCGTCAAGGACGTCCCCCTGGTCCTTGGTCTCCTGCTGAACGCTTCCCACGAGGTTGCGATGGGCGCCTGGCTGGGTGGACTGGCAGCCCTGGTAACGGTCCTCGCCGCCGTTCCTTCAGGTGCCCGCATGGATTTGACTGCCCGGTTCGGCCGTTTCGCGGCTGGCTCGGTCACCGTCCTCATCGTCAGCGGCGCCCTCCTGGCGCTGGCACACCTCCGCTCGCCGGCCGACTTGATCTCGTCGACTTACGGCACGGTTGTCCTGATCAAGGTCGCCGGTGTGGGGGCCGCCCTCGTGGCCGCTTACCTTGGGCTCCGCGCGGGTCGGCCCTGGAGGATCGAGGTGGTGGCCCTGGCTGGGGTCCTGGCCCTTGCGGGGCTGCTTGTCTCCCTACCGCCTCCGCGCTGAAATGCCCTCGCTCTTCAGGGCAGATCCAGCGTCGGCAGGTAGGTGGGCGATCTCCGTGCGGTGGTCGCCTGCTCGAACGCGAAGGCCATCGCAAGAAGCGATGCTTCGCTGCCCGGGCGGCTGAAGAAGCTGATGTTCACCGGGAGCGCGCCGAGGACAACTCCGGCCGGAACTGTGACGATCGGGTAGCCGGCGACGGCGGACGGCTGTGAGCTCCCGCCCAGGTGCCTGTCGCCGTTGATCCGGTCGACGACGTGGGCCGGGGCCCCGCTAGGGGCCACCAGCGCGTCGAGGTTGTGCTCGGCAAGGAGAGCGTCGATGCCCTTCTCGCGAGCCAGGTCCAGGGCGAGCCTGCGGGCCTCCGTGTACTCGGTCGCTTCAAGACCCGCGGTTGCCTGCGCCTGCTCGAGGAGCTCCTGGCGGAAATACGGCATCTCGACGTCCGCGTTGAGCGAGTTGAACGCGATCACGTCGGCGAGCGTGCGGACTTCGAGGTCCAGTCGGAGGGCCAGGTAGGAGTTGAGTCCGACTTTGAATTCGTGGAGAAGGATCGTCAGCTCGGCGCCCGAGCTGCGCAACTCGGCGGCCGTGGCGAGGTCCGCCGGGTCGACGAGCGCGGCGCCGGCATCGCGAAGTGCCGCGAGTGCTTCGTCGTACACCTTGTCTGTGTGTTCCGAGTAGCCGGTGTAGGGGGCGCGGAGAACACCCAGCCGGCGACCGCGGAGGGCTCCGGAATCGAGACCGGGAGTAAAGGCGCCGGGCCGCCCGGCCAGGACTTCGAGCAGGAGGGCTGCGTCATGAACGGTCCGGGCGTGCGGTCCGGCGCTGTCCTGGCTGGCCGCGACGGGCACGATCCCGGACTGGCTGATGACGCCGACCCCCGGCTTCACGCCGACGACACCGTTGGCGTTGGAGGGCGAGACAATCGATCCATCGGTCTCGGTCCCGACCGAGAAAGCGGCGAGGCCGGCCGCGGTCGCGACGCCCGATCCTGAGCTGGACCCGGATGGAGTGCGGTCGAGAACGTGCGGGTTACGGGTCTGGCGCCCCCTGCCGCTCCAGCCGCTGCTGGAGCGGGTCGACCGAAAGTTGGCCCACTCGCTGAGATTGGTCTTGCCCAAAAGGACCAATCCCGCGCCCCGCAGATTGGCGACAAGGGGCGCGTCGCGTGGCGCCGGCGGGCCGGCCAGGGCGAGGCTGCCGGCGGTCGTCATCATCCGGTCGCCACTGTCGATGTTGTCCTTGATCAGCACCGGCAGACCATGTAACGGCCCGCGCGGGTGGCCCTCGCGGCGTTCGGTGTCCATCGCGCGGGCGATGTCGAGCGCATCCGCGTTGACCTCGATCACCGCGCGCAGGGTGGGGCCCGACTGGTCGATGGCGGCAATCCTCTCGAGGTACATCTCGGTAAGTCGCACCGCAGTGAGCTCACCTGATGCGATCCGCGCGCTCAGCTCCGCGGCGGTCGCGGTCGCAAGCTCGGGGTGAGGAAACCGGGGTTCGGGGCTCATTGTTGGGCTGGACGAATTGTGAGGCAGGGCGGTCGGTCAGAGAGGCGCACATCGCAAAAGTGGTCAGACCTCTTGCTAGACTCCTGACGTGACCGTCGCCTGGCAGCCGGTTCGGAACGAAGGCACTCTCTATTCGCGGATCGCCGACCAGATCGAACGGCTCATCGACGAGCGCAGCCTGAGGCCGGGAGACCGGCTGCCACCGGAGCGGGAACTCGCGGTCCTGCTGGGAGTGAGCCGGCCGTCGGTCAGGGAGGCCATCAAGACCCTGTCGGCGCTGGGGCGGCTCACGGTGCGCCATGGGCGTGGCGTGTTCATCGCGCCACCCGACGGAATCCAGGGCATGGCATCCCCTGGGATCGGCCTCCGCGAGCTTTTCGCGATGCGCGAGGTTCTGGAGGTGCCTGCCGCCGGCTGGGCGGCCCAGTCCGCGGGCAAGAAGGAGATCGGCGACCTTCTGGAGCACATCGAAGCCCTGGAGGCCACCAACGACGTCGACGCGTTGCGACGGCTCGACACCGAGTTCCACCTCCGGATCGCCGCGATGGCCGGCAACCGCTTTCTCCAGCGGACGATGAGCGTGCTCCATGAAATGATCGGCGCCGGCATGGAGACGACGCTGAAGATCCCCGGCCGTCTCGAGAAGTCGCGGACCGACCATCGCCGGATCGCGACCGCAATCGTCGCCGGCGATGCCGCCGCGGCCCGGCGTGCGATGCGCGATCACATCCACGGCGCTGCGGTGGCCGCTGAGCGGCGCCTCAGCAACGAAGGGTCCGCCGTTGGCTGATCCCCTGGTCCTCATCACCGAGGCGGTCAACGCGGGCCTCGCGCCATTGGGCTCCCTCGCGGTAGAGGAACGCGACGGAATCTGGCGCGATCGCCCGGCGCTGCTGGCCGCCTCGGCCGGCGCAGCCGCCCTTATCGTGCGGAACCAGACCAGGGTCGACGCTGAGCTGATCACCGCGGCGCGCGGGCTGCGCGTAGTGGGCCGGCTTGGGGCCGGGCTCGACAACCTCGACCTTATCGCTCTCCGCGACCGGGGGATCGAGGTCGTGCACGGTGGAGGCATCAACGCGCGGGCGGTTGCCGAATACGTGATCGGCGCCGCGCTCGACCTTTCGCGGGGCCTGTCGCGCTCCGATCGGGAGGTGCGCGGGGGAGGCTGGAACCGCCGCGTCGGCCGTGAGCTCCGCGGCCGCGTTCTCGGCGTCATCGGACTTGGCGCGACCGGGGCGGAGACCGCCCGCCTCGGCCTTGCCCTCGGGATGACAGTGCTTGGTTACGATCCCTACCTGGAGCCGCCCGCTCAGGTCACCGCCGCCGGCATCGGCGAGATCGCCCGCCGCGCCGACGTCCTGACGGTCCACGTTCCACTTACCGAAGCGACCCGAGGGCTCATTGGTGCTGTCGAGCTCCGGGCGCTGCCCGAAGGCGCGATCGTCGTGAATGCCAGCCGGGGCGGCATCATCGACGAGGAGGCATTGCTGGCCGCCCTCGACGAGGGCAGGTTGGGGGGGGTGGCCCTCGATGTCCGGGCCTCCGAGCCCCCTCTGCCCGGAGACCCGTTCCGGGATCGCGAGGACGTTCTCCTCACGGCCCACATCGCCGGCCTGACGACGGAGTCCCAGGCTGCGATAGCCGCCCATGTGCTGGCCGGAGTTCGACGGGTGTTAGATGCCGGTTAGCTCGCCGGTGTGCTGGACGAGCGGTCCGCGCGGGATCTCGCTTCCCGCACGCCGGTAAAGGGGTAGGCGCTCCAATGGAACCCTCACTGTCAGCCACTGACCGCCGGTCATCTGTTCACCCGACCACCAGTCGATCCAGTCCGCCCCGCGTGGCAGGTAGACGTCGACGGTGACAGGATCCGCGGACTCGCTGAAGACGGGACAGACGAGGATGTCCCCGCCCAGCAGGTATTGGAGGTCGACCGGCCGGCAGCCGGGATCGTCGGGGAATTCGAGGATCAGGGGTCGGAGCACGGGCAATCCCATGTCCCGAGCCTCTTCTGCGCACCGAACCAGGTAGGGAAGGAGTGAATAGCGGAGCTCGACGAACTCGCGGAAGATGTCGAGAACCCGAGGTCCGAAATGCCATGGCTCGCGGGGAGTGAGTCCATGGGCACGGGCGAAGGGGGAGAGGCAACCGAACTGGGCCCAGCGTGCGTAGAGCTCGGGCGACGGGCCGGGCCCATAGAACCCCCCGATGTCGTGCGACCACAGGCCCGGCGCCGACAGGGCGTAAGACAGGCCACCGCGCAGGGTCGCGGCCATTCCCGCCACGCTGGCTTCCGGGTCTCCGCCCCACTGGGCCGGGTAGCGTTGCGATCCAGCCCAGCCGCTCCGTCCCCAGACCAGGCCCTGGCGCCCCGTGAACTTCGCGGTCGCCTCGAAGACGGTCCGGTTGTACCAGAGCGGGTAGAGGTTCCTCCACGCCCGGCCGTCGCGACCGTCGCTCATCAGGGCGTCATCCGGCAGGCCCTCCCCGAAGTCGGTCTTCATGACCGAGACGCCCATTTCGAAGAGCCGGCGGTGCTGTTCGGCCCACCATTCGCGGGTGGCACCGCTGGAGAAGTCGACGACTCCTCGTGGCCGACCGTCGCGACCAACCACGGAAGCCGCGGCGGTGGACCCGTCCGCGCGCTTGACGAGATGTCCCGCGGCCTCGGCTTCGGCGTAGAGCGGCGACGCGGAGTCGATGTACGGGAGTTCCCAAAGCGAGATGTGGAAGCCCCTGGCGGCGAGGCCCGCCATCATCTCGGCGGGCCGCGGGTACTTCTCTTCAGACCACCGGAAGTCGCAGTTGAGCTTGTCCAGTTCAAGCCAGTCGGGATCGATGTGGAGGACGTCGCAGGGGATGCGATGTTCGCGCATGCCGGTCGCGGCCTCCTCGAGTTCCGCGCGGGTGCGGAAACGGCAGCGCCCGAGCCAGAGCCCGAAGGCCCAGAGCGGGGGAACCTCGGGGCGTCCGGTCAGGTCGGTATAGCGGCGAAGCCGCTCCCGCAGGTTGCCCCCGGTTATCGCAAATAGGTCCAGCCCGAGCTCCTCGATCTCCAATTGCAGAAGAGCAGTGGAGGTGTGGCATACGTCGGCGCGAATCACAGCGGAGGTGTGGATGAAGATCGTCGCGTCCCCGCAATGGAAGACCGGGACGTTCTTGTACGCACGGTTCATGCCGGTGCCGAGCGCGTCGAGGTTGCGCAACTCGATGGTTTGGCCGTTTCTCGTGAGGCGACCGTAGAGCTCACCGAAGCCCAGCACGTCGGTCCCCGGCGGTACCTCGAAGCTGACTCGCGTCACCCCATCCCCGAAGCCCAGCGCCGGTGCCAGTGGAAAGCCGGCCACCTGGCGACGTTCGCCACCGCTCCGGAGGACGCCGCCGACCTCGAACGCGAACGGGCGCTCGCGGATCATGACGTCACCGGCGCGTTCGGTGGATTCGAGCCCGGGATGGTCGATGAGAATCCCCAGCGCCTCGCCTGTGTCGGGGGGCATCCGGGCGCCCGGCGGCTGGAGGCGGATCCGGCTGATCCCCGGAGCAACGGTGGTCAACCGCAGCCGGGCCGTCGCCTCCTCGCTTCCGAGGGCGCCGAGTCGAGGCAGGTTGGGCAGGTTCAGCTCGAGGCCCTGATCCTCGGGCGACTCCGCCGTCACGAGGCCGGGGACGCCGGGGAGGCTCTCGTAGGCAACACATGCCACCTCCAGGTCGCAGCCGTTCTCGGCGATGACCCGGCGAACGAGGAAGTCGGTCATCGCGCGGCTGGCGAGGTCTCGGCGTTCAGCTTCGCCCAGTCGGCGTTGAAGAGCTCGACCGCCTGGTCGGTGAGCGGGTGGGTGAGAAGCTGCTCGAGGATGGCATAGGCCATCGTTACGATCTGGGCGCCGGCTTTCCAGGATTCGGTGACATGAATCGGGTTGCGAGCCGCGGCGCTGATGATCTCGCTGGGGGCGTCGTGGACCATGAAGATCTCCGCGATGTCGCGCACTAGTTGCATGCCATCCTGTCCGACCGCGTCGAGACGGCCCACGAACGGACTTACGTAGGAAGCGCCAGCGCTGCTGGCGGCGACAGCCTGTCCGGGGGAGAAGATGACGGTTGCGTTGACCGGCACCTGTCGGGTCAGCGTGCCCTGGGCCTCATGACGCGCGCGAATGGGGCAGCCGGGCAGGTGGGGGCAGCCGGCGCAGGTCGCCGTGTGGGTTTCCGGCGTGAACTTCGCCATCGTCTTGAGGCCTTCCCGGATGGTGGGAATCTTGACGACGACATTCGGTGACCAGGTCGCGATGTCGCGAGCCTGTTCCAGCATCCCCTGCGCGTCGGGAGCCGTGGCCTCCATCGAGATCGGGACGTCGGCCACGTGGCAGATCTCCTGGATGGCCGTCCGCGGGTCACGGGACGCCGCGCGGTAGAGATGGCTGGGGTTCGTGGTCACTCCGCGGAGAACTCCCAGTTCCTTGCCGGCTCGGATTTCGGAGAGGTCGGCCGTGTCGAGGTAGATCTGCATGAGAAAAGTGGAACTCCTTTCTTACTTGACGGCCCCGGCGGTGAGACCGGTGATGAGGCGGCGCTGGAAGACCAGGATCATGACCACGAGGGGGATGACCGCGACAACGGTCGCCGCGCTGATGGTGCCCCAGGGGAACGTGAACTGGCCCTGGTAGAGGGCGATGCCCACCGGAAGGGTCCGGAATTCCTGGTTGGACATGAACGTCAGAGCGAGGAGGAACTCGTTCCAGTTGTACACGAAGACCACGATCCCCGCCGTAACGAAACCGGGCGCAGAAATGGGCAGGATGACGCGCCAGAAGGCACCGATGCGGGTGGTCCCGTCCACCATCGCGGCCTCCTCGAGGTCATGTGGGATGTCGCGCAAATATGCCGAGAGAAGCCAGGTGGCCATCGGAAGGCTGTGGAAGGCATAGGGGATGATCAGCGCCGGATAGGTGTTGAGGAGGTGCGCGTTCAGCATGATGTTGTAGAGCGGGATCAACTGGACTATGGCGGGGAAGAAGGAGGCGGTCAGGATCCCGATCAAGACGTACTGCTTGCCTCGGAACTTGAGCCTGGCCAGGGCATACCCGGCAAGGCCGGCCAGGAACAGGCAGACAGCGGTCGCAACGATTGAGACGATTGCGCTGTTGAGATAGTAGCGCGCGAACGGCGCCTGCTGGAAGGCGATGACGTAGTTGTCCAGCGTTGGGTGAGCGGGGAAGTACGTCACCGGCTGAGCCGCCACCTCGGCGGCGGGCTTCAGCGAGGTGACGAAGATCCACAGCATCGGGAAGAAGGCGAAGACGGAGAAGAAGATCGCCAGCCCGTAGAAACCGAGATTGGCCGGCACGCGGCCAGGCTTTCTCGCGACGCCAATAAGGCGGCCGGTTTCGCGACTGCTCAATACCGGCGGGTTGAGGGTGCTCTCACGCATAGGTCTCCTCCCTGTAAAGCAGGCGCATGTAGACGATCGCGAAGGCGAGGATTATCGCGAAGAGGACCAGGGACGCGGCCGAGCTGTACCCGAAATCCTGAGCGCCGTTGAGACCCTGGTCGTAAATGAAGAGGGGCAGGTTCACCGTGCTGTTGCCGGGGCCGCCGTTGGTGAGTCCGTAGATGATGTCGAACGCCTGCAGCGACTCGACGGTGCGCAGAACGAGGACGACCATGATCGTCGGCCGCAGGTAGGGGAGCGTGATCGCCCAGAACTGCCGCCACGGCGTCGCGCCGTCCACCGCGGCCGCCTCGTAGACGTCGCCGGGAATGCTCTGTAGACCCGCCAGCAGGACCAGGGCAACGAAGGAGTTGACCTTCCAGACGGCGAGGAACAGGAGGGACGCGATCGCCAGCGCACCGCTGCTGCCCAAAAAGACCACCTCGTGCGGCAAACCAAGGTGCGCCAGGGTGCCATTGAAAAGGCCGCTGCTGTCGGGCTGGTACATGAACCGCCAGGCGACCGCCGTGATGACAGTCGGCATGGTCCAGGGGAAGAGCATCGCGGCCCGCACCAGGCCCCGCCCGCGGAACTCGCGGTGGGCGGTGAGCGCAAAAATGAACCCGACGACGAACTGCATGACGACGCTGAGGACCGCATAGAGGAGCGTGAACTGAAGCGCCGACCAGAAGTTGGGGTCGTGGGCAAGTCGCTGGAAGTTCTTGATGCCGTTGAAATAGACGTTGTCGGGGTCCGTCAGCCGGTCGTGCTGGAACGCCCAGATGATCGTCTGGACGATCGGGTAAACGGACACGGCGAACAGCCCCAGGATCGCCGGCAGAAGCATCCAGAAGGCGAGGCGAGCCTCGGCCGTTTCCGGCCCAGCCCGCCTCTTCGCCTGTTGCAGGATTGCCACGCTGCCTGAGCCTCAGGAGTTCTGGATGGAGTCGACCGCGGACTGCGCCGCCTTCAGCGCATCGGCCGGCTTCTTCTGGTTCGCCATCATCGCGTTGAACTCCGTCTGGATTGCGGCCGAGAGTTGCGTGTAGTTCGAGATTTGGGGCCGCCCGTGAGTGGTCTTGAGGACCGGGGCCATCAGCTTGAAGAAACCGTCCTGGCTGCTCTGGACCGCCGGGTCGTTGAAAGCGTCCGGCCGCACCGGGCTGACCGACTGCAGCGTCGCCATCTGCGTCTGCGTCTTCTGGCCGAGCATGTACTCGCAGAACTGCCAGGCGCGATCGGGCGCGACCGAGTTGGCGTTGATCGTCACCATCCATCCGCCGGTACATCCGGTTCCGGCCTTCCCCGAGCTGAGGCTGGGCAGGGCGGCCAGGCTGACCTTGCCGGCCGCCTTGGAAACCTTGGGGTCGTCGACAAGTGCCCAGGCGAACTGCCAATTGCGCATGAAGGCCGCGTGGCCCTGCTGGAACTGGTTGTTCAGGTCAGCCGGTTTGTAGGTGCTCGTGCCCGGGGGGGAGATCTTGTTGGTGTAGACCGAGTCGTACATGAACTGCGCCGCCTTGAGGCCGTTGGCCGTGTTCAGCTGGATCTTGTTGTTCTTGTCCACCACTTCGTCGCCGGTGCTCCAGAGGAGTTCCAGGAAATGGTCGAAGACGGCCTCGATCTTCGCTCCGGGGAAAATCCAGCCGTAGAAGTTGGGATCCGACGCGCGCTCGCCGTCCTGGATCTTCTTGGCTGCGGCCAGCAACTCGTCAGTCGTTTTCGGCACCGTCACCGAGTACTTCTGCAGCAGGTCCGTCCGGTAATACATCTGGCCCGAGTCGTACCAGCGCTGCACACCGTAGATCTTGCCCTTGAAAGTTCCGGCGTGGATGGCGCTGTCAAAGAGGGCTTTCTTGAAGGTGTCCGACAGAAACGGATCGAGCGGTTGTACCCACTTTGCGCTGGCGAACTCGCCGGGCCAGATCACGTCGACATCCATCACATCGGGTGTCGGGGACTTCGAGGTCAGGGCCGCGACAAGCTGGGTGTGAGTATCGGCCGACGTCTTGGGCATGGCCTGGTAGGTGACCTGGGTTTTCGGGTTGGCCGCGTTCCAGGCGGATACCAGCCTTGTCGTCGTGCCGGAGTCCTCGGTGGGGGCCGCGTACACGAGTTGAACGGTCTTGGCCGGGTCCGTCTTGAAAGCTCCGTTGCCGGCATCGGGGGTGGTCGTGCCTCCGCACGCGGCGACAAGGTCGATGACGCTGAACGTCGCGGCGGCGCCCAGCCCCCATCTGAGGACATCGCGCCGGCTGAATTCTCGAAGCCGTTCCTGGATTTCTTTTTCGGACATGCTTTCCGCTCCTCTCTTGAATTAGGGCTCGACGAGCTCGATCCCGAGTGACGTTGCCGCGGCCCTCAGATCCGGGCGGAGGTCCGCCCAGGCCAGGACCGTGTGGTGTTCGAAGCCGCGCTCCACGAGCGCACGAACGAAGGTCGACGCGTCGCCGTCAATGTGGACATCGAGGCTGTTGCCCTTGAAACGATTGGGTCCCGCGAGCGCCTCTCCACCACCCAGGAGGAGGCGATAACCGTCCCGGGATCGGCTGATGCGCGCAATGGTGACCCGGCCCGGGCGAAGCGGAAAGTTGCCGGCGACGCCGATTCCCCGGTTGCAGTGGAGATCCTGGGTCGCCGATTCGGGATCGGCTGCGAGCTCGACCGGAGCGAGGCCGCAATGCCAGAAGGTGGCCGTCCCAGCAGTCTCGTCCACACGAACCACATCCGCGAGGTAGGTCAGTCCCTGCGCCGGATCGAGAGCCCGCATCAGTAGCATCGTCGCCGCGCCGTTGACGTCGGCCTCGCAGGCGGTCGCGACGCCTGTTGACGCAAGCCGGCCGAGGGCGGAGCAGGGACAGACTCCGTACTGGAGGGGAAATTCGGGCCAGCAGCGCAGGGCGAGGCCGGCCAACCCTCCTTCCTGGGTCCATTCCCGGAGCGCGGTCGCCACCGCTCCGAAGCGGTCGACCTGAACCTCGGGCAGGGATCGCAGGGAGGGTGACCGGACCGCCGCGGCGGCGACCTCCGCCTCCCTGACCTGCGCCGGCACCGCCGAGATCCGCTCGAACGCCGCGTCGAGCGACATCGTCCGCGTCCCGATCCCGAGCGTGGACTGAAGCCAGCCGGGCTCGTATTCGCAGGTCGTGAATCCGGTCGGAGCGTCGCCCACGACGCCGATCACAGCGCCCCTGAGCTGGGACAGCGCAGCCTTGACGCGCGACGGGTCGGCCGACTCACCGCGGGCTGGAAAGCTCCCCGCGGCGGGGCCGAGCTCCCCGGCCAGCGCCCGGCGAAGCCATTCGCCTGTGGCGGCCTCGTCCGGGTTGCCATAGAGGAGGCGGACCTCGACCCCGTCTCGTACGAGGGCGTGAGCAGCGAGGTTGGCGCCGCAGAGCGAGTTGATGTAGAGGCGCTCCCCGGTCGGCGCCGGATCTCTCAACGCCCAGAGTACGACCGGGATGCGGCTCTCGCCAAAGGCCGCGAGCGCCACGCTGGCATCGGCAAAGGTCGCGCAGAGAAGGATGTGGAGATCGGCTCCCGAACTCGGGAAATCGCTCGGCACCTGCGCTGCGAACTCGACGAGGTCGTAAGGACCCTCGATCCGAGCGCCGATCCCCTCGAGTAGAGAGCGCGCATTCGCGTTCGCGGCAAGACCGGCGGACTGGACGAAGGTGCTGCGGCCCGTTGCGAGAAGGGCGACGCGAGGGGAAATCATCTCAGGCCGTCCCCAGCTCGAGGCTGAGATAGCGGAGGTCCTGGAACTCCTCAAGGCCCTGGTGTGAGCCTTCGCGCCCCAGTCCGCTCTGCTTGACGCCGCCCATTGGCGCGAAGGCGACCGATGGGAGCGCGTTGTTGACTCCAAGGATGCCCACTTCAATGGCTTCGCCGAGGCGCCACGAGCGCTCGAGGTCGGACGTATAGACGTAGCCCGCGAGGCCCATCTCGGTGGCATTGGCCAGGGAGATCGCTTCCGCCTCGCTCTTGAACGGGAAGATCGCCGCCACCGGACCGAAAACCTCCTCGCAGGCCAGTGCAGATCCCGGAGGAACATCGATCAACAGCGCGGGTGCGGTGAACGATCCGGCCAGGCCGGGCCGTTCCCTCGTGATCCGACTTGCCCCGCGGCCGAGGGCGTCTGAGACCATCGCCTCCACCGCTGACTTCCGGTCGGAGTCGATGAGAGGTCCGAGGTCGGGTATCGGCTGGGCGGTGCCATCGCCGATGGTCATGCCATCGACGCGGGCAGCGAAGCGTTCGCAGAAGTCGCGGTAGATGTCGGCTTCGACGTAAAAGCGGTTGGCGGCGATACAGGACTGGCCGTTGTTGCGGAACTTGGCGAGCATCGCTCCCTCGACGGCCCGGTCGAGGTCGGCGTCGGCGAAAACTATGAACGGCGCGTCACCGCCGAGCTCGAGGAGGGGCCGGATCATCCGGCCTGCTGCCAGCTTCATGATGGATCGCCCGACGGCCGTGGACCCGGTGAAACTCACAACCCTCACCGCCGGGTTCTGAAGCAGGGCCTCCGTGACCTCGGCGGCGGGTCCGTGGACGAGGGTGGCCACTCCGTCGGGGAGGCCCGCTTCGGCCAGGACGGCGAACATCTCGGCCACGGCCAGCGGCGCCTTCTCGGAAGCGCGGGCGACGACCGTACAACCGGCGGCCAGGGCCGGCGCAACCTTACGGGCCTGGATCGACACTGGGAAGTTCCAGGGCGTGAGGGTCACGGCCACGCCGGCGGGGCGCCTGAGGACCAGGTGGCGCCGGTTGACCGTTTCGTGGGGGATTATCGATCCCTCGCTTCGTCGCGCCTCTTCCGCGAACCAGCGGAAGTATTCCGCAGCAAAACGGACCTCGCCCACCCCTTCGGGAGTCCGCTTGCCGGCCTCCCGGGCCAGCAGCAGTCCGATCTCCTCGGCTCGACCGAGGAGGGAGGTGGCCGCGCGCAGGAGGATGTCGGCCCGGGCCCTGGCGGGCGTTGCGGCCCAGGCCGGGAATGCTGCCGCGGCGCGCGCCACGGCCGCCGACGCCTCCGGGGCGCCGCCGTAAACGACTTCGCCGACGATTGACCCGTCGGCCGGGTTGCGGACTTCCCGCAAGGTCATCTACGCGCTCCGGTAGAGCTTTGTCATGACGAACTCACGATGGCCGAGGGCCTCGGCGCAGGTGAGGCGTCCGTTGACGACCCTGTCGACAAGTCTCATCAGGCGGTCGCCGGCTTCGCGGAGGTTGTATTCGCGCCAGAGGAGCCCGGACACGTCGAGGTCGATGTGCTCGACCATCGTCCTCGCGGTCAACGGGTTGGCGGTCAGCTTGATGACGGGGACGATCGGGTTGCCGATGATGTTGCCCTGCCCGGTGGGGAAGAGGTGGACGACGGCTCCCGCCGCGCCCATAAGCGTTATGAACTCCGCGGCTGCCGACGACGAGTCCATGAAACTGAGCCCCTGCCGCGTAAGAGGCATCGCTGGGGCGAGGGCGTCGACCACCGGTACCGTGCCCGTCTTGGCGATGTTGCCAAGGGCCTTCTCCTCGATCGACGAGAGGCCGCCGCGGATGTTTCCCTCGGTCGGCTGGGAGCCGAGGAGATTGGCGTTGGAGCTCTCCACCTCGCGGATGTAGCCGTCGTACATGGCCTGGAACGCGGCCCGCACCTCGGGAGTTGCGCAGCGTTGGGCGATGAGATGCTCACCGCCGGTAAGTTCGGTCGTCTCGCCGAAGATGACTGAACCGCCTCCCTTCACGTGGCGGTCCACGACCTGGGAGACCGTCGGGCAGGATCCGAGGCCTGTGGTGGTGTCGGACTCTCCGCATTTGATGCTGATCACCAGCTCGTGGCGTTCGATTGGCTGGCGCTGGATCTCGGCGGCGTCCTGGGCCAGTTGTTGAGCTGCGCGAGACGCCGCGGCGAGAGTCGCCAGGTCCCCGTGACGCTCGATCGAAAAGACCTCGACAGGCTTGCCGGTCTTCGCGATTCCGTCGGCGATCCGGTTCGCCCAGGTGGGCTCGATGCAGACGACGACGGCGGCCGCGATATTCGGGTTGGAGCCGTTTCCGATGAGGGTCCGGAACGTGAGGTCGAGATCCTCGCCGTACTGCAGCCGTCCGTAGGCATGGGGGAGCGAGAGGGTCCCCGGCACCACCCTGGCGACGTTTTCACAGACCGCGTTGGAGAGGTCGTCCACGGGGATGATGGCGACATGGTTGCGGACACCGACCCGACCGTCAGGGCGCCGGTAGCCGAAAAGCTCTGTCACTTGCTCGCCTCCCAACGCGCGCTCCGCATGTTGTGGACATGGACCATCTCGCCCCGGGCGACGGCCTGCCTCGTGATTCCCACGACGACGCCGTACTCGACGATTTTCGTCTCACCCGGGAGCGCCACCAGGGCGATCTTGTGGCCGAGAGGAATCTGCTCGCCGGCCTCGATCTTGGATTCTCGGTCGCTGTCCATGTAGACAACGGTCCTGGCGCCCGGCGCCACGTCGTGGACTGCGACGGCCACGTGATCGCCCTCGTTGTGGACGAGGAAATCGGGCGCCCCGGACGGGGCCACGACGGGAGTTTGGGCGGCTAATTCATTCATAAGTGGTCAGACCTCCGACCGGACCTTAGCACCCCGGGCGGCCTTGTGCGACACGTGAATAGCGACTCGTACATGGCAGCCGGCCAGTGGGACGTCAAGAGCTGAGTCATCATCACGTCGGCCGCCTCCCTCTGCCGTCCCCGCCCCTCCGGCGTACGCACCCAGTTCCCCTTCGCTGGGAGCCTGGCGTCGCTTCGGTCACAAGGTTGAGCCGATTCAAGGTGCCCGGCCCAGTCAGCGGCTGATCTTGGCCACCGACATCCGCGCCTCCAACGGCGTCATCCACGTCGTCGACACAGTCCTCATCCCGGGCGCCAAGAGCGAACAGGAGAGTGAAGACCATAGCGGCGACAACCAGGGCAACAACTAGCAGGCAGCAGTCGGATCGGAAATCAGAACACCGGTCAAAGCCCGGCTCCCCAAACGGAGCCGGGTTTTACTTGGTCCCAGCGCGCACTGGCGGGGTGTCGTCAATACTTTCAACTTGGTTGAGGCCGCGCCGGCTAGTCCAACCGGCGCCGTCGACTTGTAGCTGAGCGAGGATCTGGCCCGGGATGCGCTTGCGAGGCAATTGCCGCTCGCGCCAAATCTATTGTGCTGTGAGTGAATCTGCGGGTCGCTGCTGCCCGACAGCCAGCATCATCAACCAGGCGAAGGCGACCACGGCCAGCCCGAGCTGGAGCAACCCGCCGACCGGGTATAGGGGGTCGCTCGGGTCGCTGCCCACCAGGATGAAGGCGGCCAAGGCCACCGGAATGGTGAGGGCGGTGAGGAGCGCGTAAACTCGCCAGCCACCTCGTCCGCGAATACCTGAATAGAGGGCGCCGATGAAGATCGCCAGGAACAAGAGCACGAAGGCGAGGTTGTGAACATGGCCGTGGGTCGTCGCGACAGCCGCGCTGCCATCCTCCGCGAAGACACCAGAAAGGACGAGCGCCACGCCGACGACCAGTGCCAGGCTCCCCAGAACGCGGCTCCGAGAGCGGATCAGGAATGATCCGAAGGCGACCAGGAGGAGACCTGTCAGTATGAAGTTCGCGGTCATCAGCCAGCCCATCGACCCGGTGGCGAGGTCGCTGCCATGGCCCGTGCGAAAGGAGTAGTGCGGATCGAGGAGGCCGGCGATGATCCAAACCCCGATGAAGATCGGCGGCGCGACCATCCCGGCCAGCCTGGCGATTTTCACGGATCGAATATTAGCCACTGACTTGCGTCAAGAGTCAGGAGGGACTGGTGACGACCAGGCCTTGCGCCTGAGCGGCGACGGCCATCCGCGTGTCGTAGGTGATCAGTTCCCCGAGGTCGGCACCGAGCGACAGAGCAGCCGCAACGTGAAGGGCGTCCAGCGAACGTAGGTCGAGGGGAAGGAGAGTGCCGGCCCGCTCGAGTAGTGCCCGATCAAGGTCGAGGAGCACGATGCCGCCGAGAAGCTTCCGCACAATCGCCATGCGCATCGGTGACGTGCGAGATGCTGCGCGGAGCGCTTCGGTGCACAAGAGGGCGGCCGATACCCGTACCCGCCATTGGCGCAGATAACCCCGCAACGCAGCTGACTCCGGCTCTGGCATCGCCAGCTTCATGAAAGCCGATGTGTCGAGATAGACGGCGCTACCGTTCATCCGCGCGCAGCTCCCTCAAGACATCCGATAGAAGGGGCTCGCCCGGTTCCCTGGGGGGCGGCTCAAACGCCAGGAGATCGATCTCGGCCGGCACCGCCCGGCCTTCGAGAATCAGTTGCTCCACAACCGATCCCGACTGTGCCGGAATCAGCCGGGCGACAGGATGCCCGTGGTCAGTCACGTCGATGCTCTCGCCACCGGCCACCCGCCTGATGACCGCACTGACGTTGTCGCGCAGTTCGCGGATGCCGACGCTTGCCATGTCTACATGTTACCCCGTTGTGGGCACAGGTGGTCACCAGAGACCGAGCCAAGGCCGAGGCCCGCCGACCGGAGCCGTGGTTTCGTTTTCGAACCCTCGGTCTCGTCGCTCTCCAACACACGATTAACTCCACACCAGGAGTAGGGCGGTTGGCACCATGATGGCGTCAGCATGAAGTTCGGCATCGTCGCCGACGTCACCGAATCGACCGTAGGCATCGTCGAGCTGGCGAAGGCGGTAGAGGGAGCCGGCATGGAGTCGCTCTTCCTAACCCAACACACACACGTCCCAACCAGCCGGGCCGATGTGATGCAGCAGCCCGACCATCACACCGATGCGCGCCTCCTCGATCCTTTCGTCTCTCTGGGAGCAGCCGCAGCCGTCACCACGAGTCTGAAGCTCGGAACCGGAGCCTGCCTCCCGGCCCTGTACGACGCGATCATCCTCGCCAAACAGGTCGCCACCCTGGACCAAATCTCAGGGGGGCGCTTCTTGTTCGGGGTAGCGCCGGGCTGGCTCGAAGAGGAGATGCTTAATCACAACGTCGATCCCGCGGCGCGCTGGAGAATATTGCGCGAGCGGGTCCTGGGCATGAAAGCGATCTGGACGCAGGAGAAGGCCGAGTTCCACGGCCAATTCGTCGATTTTGACCCGATCTACCAGTGGCCAAAGCCGATCCAGCAACCAAATCCGCCGGTCCTCGTCGCGGGTCGGGCGCCGCGGGCTCTCCATCGCGTCGTGGAATACGGCGACGGGTGGATGCCGGTGGTGACGCCCTCGACAGACATGGAGACGCATCTTCTGGATCTGGAGCGCCTCAGTTCCGAGGCTGGCCGGACCGCCCCGCCGGTGACGGCGGTCATTTGGGAGATGGACGAGGCACTGATCGTCAGATGCGCAACTCTGGGCGTCTCGCGATGCGCACTGTTTGCAATTCCGGAGCGTGAGACCCTGGGGCCGCTGCTGCACCACTGGAGGACGCTGGCAGAAGCCTACGGCAGCAGTCAGGCCTGACACCCCAGGATTTGGAGTGCGAGCAATCACGAAGACGCTTGGGTCGTCAGGGTGCCTACCGCCGCGGTTGTAGCCGTCAACTCTTGCGGGTCACAGCGGCAGCGCCTACTACGACACCAGATTCGCCATTTGTTCCGCGGGCTGGCCACTGGGCTCAGCCCCCGCCGATCCATACGAAGAGCGAGGGCGAAGCGACGAGGGCGAGGGCCAGCACCGCCGCCGCGGAGGCCCCGGCTCGGGAAATCGCGAGCGCGTTCGGGAGCAGCTTCTCGGCCGAGATGACGGCGGTCAGCGCCAGCATCGCCGCCAGGTTCATCGTGCCGACGGCGACCAGGACCAGCATCAGCGGCCAGCAGCACCCGGCGCAGTAGAGGCCGTGGTGGGCGCCCACCCGCAGGTCTCGCAGGGCGCCCCGATAGCCCGCGTAGTGGAGCAGCTGCGAGAACGGCGAGCGGCAGTGTTCGAGGCAGAGACGCTTGAGGGGGGTCAACTGGTAGACGGCAACCGCGAGCAGTGCGCCCACCACTCCCCAGCGGGCGCCGCCCGGCTGCGCCATTGCCAGCGCGTCGACGGCCAGGGCGACGGCGAAGGCTGGGATTCCGATCGCGGCCCAGACCAACAGGTAGCCGAGGGTGAACTCCGCCAGCCGGCCGCCCCGCGGCCGTTCGAAGGAACGTGCATAGAGAGCCGCCACCGGCGACACCGCCGGGAGCATCATGGCCGCCATCATCAGTGTCCACGCGCCCACAAAACCACCCAGCGAAAGCCCCATGGTGGCTCCCATGCCCATGGCGGAGCCGTGAACGATCCACACCACCCCCACCCACGCGGCCGAGCCCGCCAAGGCGAGGAGCGCAAGATCGCGCGGCCAGCGGGTCGCGCGGCCGATCACGCCCGCCTCAACCCTGCCAGTTGAATGGCGCCGAGAAGGCGGAGCGGCCCTCGTTGTGGAATTCCATCCCGAAGGCGGAGATCCGCGATGAGACCGGCTTGGCAATCGTGAGCGTGGTGTTGGAGGGGTGGAAGACGCCGACCAGCTGGGTCGCTGCGGGCAGGCCCTCGGGGACGAAATCCTCGACCTCGATCGCCACCGTGTCGCCGATGTGGACGGAATGGCGGCGCCCGTTGTTCGAGTAATCGATCGCCGCGCGCTCTATCCCGAGGATCTTGCCGACCAGCGGCGCCAGGGCGGCCATTGGACCACCCTGCTGCCCGGAGTAGACACCGGCCAGCGCGTCCGCCTGCTCCTGCGACGCCTTCGCATCGATGATCAGGCCCAGGTTCCAGTTCCCGTCGGTCATCATCTGCGGCGTATCCGCGACCACCGCGACGGAAAGGCCGCTGACGTCGACACCGTTCACGCTGCCGCGTTCCACGTGATAGACGAGGACCACCTGGCAGCGCTCCTGGGTCGCCCCGACCGTGAGGCTGGCGACGGTGCAGGGACACACCCACGTGCAGTTGCAGTTCTCGAAGTAGCTCCCCTCAAGCGTCCAGGACATGACAACCTCCTCTTAGAAAGGGCTCGGCAGCGTGCAATATAAATCGTCTGCGGCGATTTTGGGGATAGGGGATGGACGCCATCCTGGCGCCCGGGCCGTCCGCCCGACCGAATCGCATTTCGCCTCCCAGTCCCGACAGTTAACCAAGGCGGCGATTTCGCAAAGAGCGGGAAGGGAGGGATTTGAACCCTCGAGGGAGCTTAAAACCCCCTACCCGCTTAGCAGGCGGGCGCTTTCGACCACTCAGCCACCTCCCCGGGTCGCGGGTCGGGATGATTCTACCCAGCCTGCCCGGTGTGCCGGGGACGAATCGCGGCACGGGGTCGGGCATACGCCGAAGCTCGCTTCGAGCGCAGCCGCCTAGTTCTCGGGGATGTCGAAGACCGCCTTGACCTCATCCTGGTCCTGGGCGCTGAGAGCCGGCGCGAAATTCTCCAGCGGGTGGTGGGCCGTGATCACCTTGCCAATGGCGTCCGGCCATTTGGCCGCGATCGCCTCCAGATCTTTGACCGCCTGAACGAAGTAGCTGCGGTTGGCGTTGACCGAACCCATGACGACCTGGTTCCACAGGACCTGCTGGCGCATGAGGTGTCCGCCCTCCATCTGGAATTCGCCTCCGCGGTCGCCGGGGACGCCTGTGAAGACGAGCACTCCATTGACGCCGAGAGCCTTCAGCAGCTGGTAGGCGACCGGCGCAACGCCCGTCGC
>JAYUBK010000324.1:0-2987 GCA_043740835.1 Chloroflexota bacterium | reverse complement strand
CACCTCCGTTGCCGACGGGGATCATGATGCCGCCTGAGATGAGCGTTCCCAGCCACTGCCGACGCGTCGCCCTGAAGTTGCCACGGAGGGCCATGAAGCCGATGACCAGCGTGCCGGCGATCGTGTAGCGGACCCCGGTCATGAAGAACGGCGGGAACCCGTCCAGCGCCAGCTTGATGCCCAGGTAGGTCGAGCCCCAGACGACGTAGAGCGTTCCCAGGCCGAGCCAGACGACGACGGCTCGGCTTGGTGCTCTCACGTCGAAAGGGTAGCCGCGCCGGTTTCCCGGGCCGGGCACTCCGGTTCGGGGCCCGAAACCCAGTCCCCCACACTGACGACGAAATGGCCCAGGCGGCGGCGTAATGGCGTTTCGGTTGGCTGAGCAGCCTTCCAGGCACGGACCCTGGCTGCTTCGGCCCGGCGCTCGCGGAGAAGCTCGGCAACGATCTCTCCCTGCGTGTAGTGGTCCACTTCTTCGACCTCCTCAGATTGCCGTGGTTTGAGTACGACTGTAACTGGCTATAAGCTTACGATAGTTACAGTAACTAGTCAAGAGGATTTACTGGTGTTGCAATCGTGGCATTCCGGCACTAAGCTGCAAGTCGATGGCTAACCCGGCCCCGGGACGACTGGAGCTTGTCCAGGACTTCGTGAACACCCTCGACCTCGAGGACGGAAAGGACGACCTCGACACGCCCGCCAAGCTGTGGAGTTGGTTCGCAGAGCGTGAGCTCCTGGCTCCGGAGGACCCCATTCCGTCGGCTGCGGAGCGGGCCACCGCACTCGAGCTCCGAGAGGGAATCCGGGCCATCCTCTATTCGAATAACACCGGCGTGAGCGATCCGGTTGCACTCGAATGCCTCGATCGCTGCGAGGACAATCTCCACATCCATCTCCGTGTGCATCTCGGTCGCGAGCGTCCGCTCGTCCTCGAGGCGGAGGACGGTGGTGTCCAGGGCGCGCTGGGAAAATTGCTGACAATCGTTTTCGAGGCGATGCTCGACGGCACCTGGACAAACTTCAAGGCCTGCGCGCGGTCCAGCTGCCGGTGGGCCTTTTACGACATCTCAAAAAATCACAGTGGACGCTGGTGCCGGATGGCCACCTGTGGCAACCGAGAGAAGGTCACGAGCTACCGCTTGCGGCGCAGCGCCTCGTAACCCGGTCCGCGATCGAAGAACGGGCGGGTGCGGCTTTCGCGCCGCAGCTCGAGGACTCTCCCCTCCCTGATCACCACGCCGTAATGGCGCTCGGCCGCCTCGATTGAGACAAGGCCACGGCTGACGTCAAGCAGGACGAGCTCGGGGTCGCGGTCGAAGGGATCGCCCCAGCCTCCGCCGCCGGTGGTGCGGAGCCGGAGGAGCGCGCCGGCCGGTAACTCGACGTCGTCGTTGAGCCCCGGCAGAGGAGCGCCGCCGTCGACGTCGGCCCGGTACGGAAGCGCCGCCATGCCGCCGGCGACTCCATACGGACCCAGAATCGACCGGTCGGCCGTGGAAACGAACTTCGCAGCGCGGAGAAGGCGGATCTGCTTGTCGTAACCGAGGCCGCCACGGTGAAGCCCGGGACCGCCGGAGTCAATCGCCAGACCCAGTCTTTCGATACGAATCGGAAAGCGAGTCTCGGCGAACTCCACGGGCAGGTTCTTGGAGTTGGGGACGATGTGGATGGCGTCCGATCCGTCGGCGTAGAAACGACCGCCCGAGCCACCGCCGAGCACCTCACGGAGTAGGTACCAGCGCCCCCGCTCGTCGGTTCCATGGATGCCCCAATAGCGGATCGTCTCCTGGTCGGCGGGCATCCGCCCTCCCACCGCCTGTGCGAGGCAGCCGGCGAAGACGCCGAGCAGGCGCAGGATCAGGAAGGAGCGTGCGTTCGTGGGCGCCGGAAAGACGGGTGTGACCAGCGTGCCCTTGGCGGGGAACTTCAGTTCCAAAACATCGCAGATGCCCTCGTTGATGTCCAGCTGCGCCGCCCGTTCGGGAGATTCGGCGAGGTTGCGAAGAATGCATGCCATCCACTTGCGCAGGAAGAGCCCGTCCGAGTAGTCACCGGCGTGGTTGATCGGTCCCTTCGCCTGAGGCCCCGTGCCCTCGAGGTCGCAGACGATCTTCCCGGGTGTCTTTGTCATTTTCATATGAATGACGTGCAGCCGGGGCTCGTCGACTCCGTCATGTTCGATGTAATCCTCGAACTCGTAGACGCCGTCCGGGATGCGCGGCAGGATCTCGCGGCGAAAAGTATCGGCGCAGCGTTGGATGAGCGCGTCAAAGCAGGCTTCCACGGGTTCAAGCCCGTGGCGTGCGAACAGCTTTTGCATGCGGCGGGCGCCCATCTGGCAGGCCGCCACCTCACTGTCAAGGTCGCCCGCGAAGGATTCCGGCGTGCGCGAGTTGCGAACGATGACGCGATACAGGTCGTCGTTGCGCACTCCCTGGTTGAAGAGCCGGACGGGCGGCACCAGCAGACCCTCCTGGAAATGGCTCGTGGCATGGGCGGGCATCGAGCCTGGGACCATGCCACCAATGTCGTCGTGGTGACCAAAGGCCTGAACGAAGGCGGCAACTCGACCTTCATGAAACACCGGCACCGTGGTCGTGAGATCCGGCAGGTGGCCGACCGAGCCCTCCGAGAGGTAGACGTCGTTGTGATAGAAGACGTCGCCCTCCCGCATCGTGTCAAGCGGGAAGTCGCGAACCACCGGCTGCGTCATCGCCGAGTAGGAGCGCCCCGTCAGCTTGCGGCAAAAGCGGTCGTGGATGCCCGCCCGGTAGTCGTGCTGGTCGCGGATCATCGGCGAGCGTGCCGTGCGTTCGATCGCGGCCTCGACCTCGGCCTCGATGGAGCGCAGCGTGCCCTCGATGATCTGGAGAACGATCGGATCGACGGCGCTCATCTCAGCCCTCGTTCCTGAGGATGAGGTTGGCGAACTCGTCGACCGAGAAGCTGAAACCCTGCTCCACCACCGTGGTCGAGCCGTACTCCTC
>JAYUBK010000323.1:0-2988 GCA_043740835.1 Chloroflexota bacterium | reverse complement strand
GACCGAATGGTTCCGGCCCGGCCGCGAGCTGGGCCCGGAGCCACCGTTCAAAGTCCATCGATCGAATCCTCAGGCGTCGGATGAGGGTTGATAATTGGACCTGCCCCTGACCTAGGTCTTACGACCTTGGGAGCGGTCGCGGGCCCAAAGGGCTGCCTCCGTCCGGCTCTGAACTCCGAGTCGCTCGAAGATGTGCGTCAAATGTGCCTTCACCGTCTTCTCGCTGATCTCGAGCCGCCGGGCGATCTGCTTGTTCGCCAGACCGTCACCCACGAGTGCCAGCACCTCTTCCTCGCGAGAGGTCAGAATTTCCTGCGCCGGGCGTTGATTGCGGGCGCCGAGAAGCGCACGCCCGACCCGAGGAGAGAAGGGCACATCGCCTCGGGCGCTGGCCTGAATCGCCCTAATCACTTCGTCGGGCTCGGAGTCCTTGAGCAGGTAGCCAGAAGCACCCGCGTCCATTGCCGACAGCACGATGTCGATCTCGGCAAAGCTTGTCAGCATCACGACCCGCGTCGCCGGCCGGGCCGCAAGGAGTGCACGGGTCGTGACGATTCCATCCATTCCGGGCATCGAGATGTCCATGAGGGCTACGTCGGCGGCCAGGTCAACCACGCGGTCGATGGCCTCCCTCCCGGTGGCGAAGCTTCCGACGACCTCGATCCCGGGCGCTCCTGCGAGCAGCTGCTGGAGGCCGCTTCTGACCAACGGGTGGTCGTCGATGAGGATGACCCTTATCGGCGTGGCAGTCACCTCGGAACTCTGACTTCGATCGTGCTGCCCGCCTCGGGTGTGCTGGACACGAGGAGCTCGCCGCCACCGTCCTCGACCAGGCTCTTCAGCATCTCGAGCCCGACGTGGCCCTCGCGGCGGCGGCCGATGACCTCTTCGGCGGTAAACCCGCGCCCGTCGTCGTGGATTCGGAGCACCGCCTCGCCGTCCTCGGCCCTGGCCGTAACCTCGACCCGCGTGGCGCCGGAATGGGCGGCGGCGTTGCGAACGGCCTCCTGGGCGGCGCGGTAGAGCAGAGCCGTCTGCTCTCGGCCGATGGAATCGATGCCGCTGACATCCAGGCTGGTCTGGAGTCCTCCAGTCTCCAACGGCAGGAGCAGCTCGGCTAGGGCGCCCTCCAGCCGCTTGCCCTCGAGGTCTGGCGCTGCGATCTCCACGATCAGGCTGCGAAGGTCGCGTATCGCCTGCCTGATCACCTGGCCGTTTGTCTTGAGGTCTGCGGCCAGGTCCCGTTCGCCGGCCGAGGTCGCCCTGGCCGATCCACCGCCGAGGCTGAAAGCGACCCCCGCCAGCGACTGCACGACGCCGTCGTGGAGGTCGCGCGCGATGCGACGCCTCTCCGCCGCCGACGCGTCGAGCGCCCGCACGAGAAGTGCCTCCTGTTGGCGCCGGGCGGACTCGAGGCTGGTGGCCAGCCGCCAGGCGAGGGGCACCTGGATCACGAACAGGAGGGCTATCGCGCCCAGCAATACGGGGAAGAAGGAGGACCAGATGCGCCGTTCGTCGTCGTTGATCGATGCGTAGATTTGGTAGGTTTCGAAGAGGAACCTGCGTCCCGAGACGGACACGACGGGAAGGTACACCTCCAGGAGTGGCCCGTAGCCTCGTTCGTATCGGTTCTCGGGCTTGGCCAGTTCGCTGACCTTGGCGACCACCCGATTGCCCCGGATCGACAACAGTTCCTCGTCGTCCAATCCGAAGACCTGACCGGTCAGGGCGGTGATGTCGGAATAGACGACCTTTCCTTCGAGCGTCCAGAGCTTGATCCGGATGACACGAGAGCTCAGTACCCGATCGCGGATCAGCCTGTCGAACCCGGCCAATGCCGACGGATCGCCGGCGAGCACGGCGTCCGTCAGGGCTGGACCGACGATCCCCCGGCCGTCGATGGAGGCGATCTCCTGGGCGTTCCGGGTCGCCTCAGCCACCGAATTCCGGCTCACAACCCAATATCCGCCGGCGCTGATGATGGCGACCGCGACAAGCCCGGCGGCGATGAACCGGATGACCGAGATGGTTGCCGGGGAAGTGGTCAGCCGCATGTCCGCCGAGTCATTCCCGCCTCAGGTTACGGTGGACACACAGTTTGGAAGCGGTCGTACGACCAAGGTCCGGGGCGCGTCCGATGGCGCCGGACCCGCCACCCAAGCCAGATTGAAGCCCAGCGGCGCCGATTTCAGGACGACCGCAGCACCACAACGGGCCAAGGCGCCCGAGGAGAAAGCACCAATGGACAAGCGAATCAAAATGATCTTGAGCGTCGGCACGGGGGCCGGGCTCGCACTCATGGTGGGTGGGGCCGCCCTCGCCGGCGCACCGACTCACGGCGGTGACCGGACCGCTTCCACGATGACCATCAGCGTGCTTGCTGACAAGGCAAGTGTCGCTGAGGTGGAAGCCGCCAATGTCGCCGACGTTGCCGATGTGGCCGGCGTTGCAGAAGTGGCCGAGGTAGCCGAGATCGAGACCGCGGACAAGGCTGACACTGCGGAGTTGGCTGAGACGGACGAGATGGCTGAGACTGCCGAGAAGGCCGATACCGCCGAGAAGGCCGACACTGCCGAGAAGGCCGACACGGCCGACACGGCCGAGAAGGCCGACACCGCCAAGCCCGTTTCAACAGCGGTCTCGCCCGCCACGCAAGTTGAGCTGAAGGACGCAAACGACGACCACGGCAAGTCAGACGATCACGGCAAGACTGACGACCACGGCGATCACGCTCGCGGATAGCCGTCAGGGCAGCCCAGCTTCTTAGAGAGAAGTCGATTTAGGACGACCGGCGGCACCTGCCGCCGGTCGTTCCATATCTCCCACAGCGACTGTCGCGCGGAGGCGGAGCGGCTGATTACCTGGTTTGGCAGGTCGCCGTGATGCCGCTGATAGTGCCCGCGACCGAACCCTGGTTGGGGGTTATGCCGGTCGCCACCTGGGAATCTCTCACCGTTATCGCGCCCGTGGCCACGTCCCAGGAGACCC
>JAYUBK010000322.1:0-2988 GCA_043740835.1 Chloroflexota bacterium | reverse complement strand
CCCGAGCGTTCCTCGCCGATCCACGGGTCCTGATCCTCGACGAGGCCACGAGCTCCCTCGACCTACCAACCGAGCGCCTCGTCCAGCACGCGCTGAGGACCCTTCTCGGCGGGCGGACGGCGATCATCATCGCCCACCGCCTCTCGACTGTCGAAATCGCCGATCGCGTCGTCGTCCTCGACGGCGGCAGGGTTGTCGAGGACGGGTCGCCGCGGGCGCTCATGGCCGGCGACGGGCGCTATCGCGCGCTCCACGCGGCCTGGCAGGAGAGTCTCGCCTAGGCCCGACGCCTGCGCGTCGGAGGCACCCAGGAGCTCGGTGGTCGGTTGGCTCAGCGCGCGGGGATGGCTCCCAGCGGCTCGAGGCGGCCCTCGGAGTTGATCGGGAGCGGCCGCGGCGCACCCAGGACCTCGAGGTCCTGGCCGGCCTCGTCGAGGAGGTCCTCCGAAATTGCCAGCGTCTCGGTGTGAAGCGTGTCCTGGATCCAGGCCAGGCGCAGGGGCTGTCCCTCGAAGCGGCCGCGGCAGGCGATCGCGGCGAGGATGGCGAAGCGGTCGTCGGGCATGACGATCGGGAGGTGGCCCCTCTTCACGCCGGAGAGACCGGCGGTGAGGATGTTGGTATAGGAGGCGGCGAGATCGATCTTGTCAACCAGCCGTACGGGAACGAAGTCGGCCAGTCCGAAGCCGATCCCGTTGCCGTCTGATGCCTCGGTGAGGTCGAGTGCGACGACACTCGTTATCCGCAGTCCGTCAGGTTCGGGCTCTCCGAGAACGCGGAGCCGATTCAGGACCTTGGTGTCCATACCCGTGCCGCTGATGTCCTTGCCCATCCGATCGACGATGAGGACGTCCAGGTCTGTGAACGGGAGCCGCGGGATGAGGCGGGCCGCTTCGGCGAGGAGCCGGGCCTCGCCCTCGCGGCCGACCTCGGAGCCAAGCACTCCGTGAATCGAAGCGGTCTCGTCGCGAGCGTTCTCGATTATCGCGATGCCGCCGAGCAGGAGGCCCTGGTCGGCGATGAATCGAGCCGCAGCCGGCATCAGGTCGCGCAGGCCGGGGACTCCGCCGGAATGCATCAGCTGGGCGCCCTTCTGTTTGCCGAGCCCGATGGCCGTCATCTTGGCGAGGCCGCTCTCGATGGTGCCCACGAAGTCGGTGTGAGGCTTGACCCGGCAGACCAGGAAGACCTGTCCGCAGTCGGCTGCGTTTCGGTCCCAGTGAATGGGGATGCCGTCCACTTCGCCCAGGACCCGAGTTTCCATCGTCGCCCGGATGGGGACCCCGAGGTTCTCCTCGTAGACCCCATAGTGGCGGAGCACGGCCGCCTGGCCCTCCGCCGTGGCGCCGCCGTGGCTGCCCATGGCGGGGACTATGAAAGGCTCGAAGCCGGCGGTTCGCAGGCCGGAGATGACCGCCTTCACGATGCGGTCGAGGTTGGCGATTCCACGGCTTCCGACTGCGACTGCGAGCGGCCCGCGTCTTGTCGTCGAGGCGACGACCCGGGCGACCGCAGCGCTGGTGGCCGCTTCGATGTCATTGAGTCGGGGCGTTGCCAGCCGCTGGCGAACCGGCACCACCGTCGGGAGCGGATGAGTGCCGAACAGGTCCTGGGCCACGCGTCGAAGACCCGGCAAGGCGACTGAGAAGTCGATCGCCGACAGATCCGCCCGTGCCACAGAGTCAGGATAGGCATGAAGGAAGCCCGGCGCAGCCTCGATTCGCGAATCGGCAATCGCCAGCGCATGTCCCCGGACCCGATTGCCGCGGGACTTTCGGGAACCTAAACTTGGCAGAACCTAAACTTGTCAGGTCTTGGGAGGGAGAGTGTGACCGCGCTGCGCCCCGACGCAATCCAGGGAGGCATCAAAGCCCCGGTGCTGGTCGCCGATGACGACCCGGATGTCAGGACGATGGTAAGGATGCTGCTCGAACTCGACGGCCATGAGGTCATCGAGGCCAAGGACGGTACCGCGGCACTTGACATGATCCGCTCCCACCGCCCCGGCGTCGTTGTCGCCGACGTCCAGATGCCGGGTCTCACCGGCCTTCAGCTCTGCCGGAGCGTCAAGGCCGAGGGGAGGGCGGACGCGCCGCGCGTGATCCTCTACACGGCCGGCATGGCGACGCGCGAGGACGCGGAGAAGGCCGGGTGCGATGGATTCTTCCTTAAGACCGACCCCCTTCCGAGCCTGCGGGACGCTGTGCGCCGCTTCGTCAACCCCATCTAGGGTTTCTCAATGAGCTGACCGTGGCTTCGCCAATTTCGCCGCTGCCGGAAGGACATCCCAGGGCGGACGCTGTCCCCCGTCCTTGATTAGTCGGCGCAGCGGTGCGAATAATGCTGCGCTTGGCTTTCGGTCGAGTCGGGTAAGTCCTTTTCAGTAGATCGCTTTCAGGAGGAATCTCTTCGATGGACCAGAATCCGCCGCCTCCAGGCGCCGGCGACCCGCCGCCTCCCATGCCGCCGCCGCCGCCAGGTGGAATGCAGCCCCCGCCGCCACCGGGTGGAATGCCGCCCCCGCCACCTCCCGGCGCCTTCGTGCCCCCGCCTCCTCCCGGAGCCTTCGCGCCGCCGCCGCCCCCCCAGGGCTACGCTCCACAACCCGGCTTCCAGGCGCCTCCCGGCGGCTACCCGGCCACCGCGTCCGGCGCCAAGAGCCCCATCCTCAGCCTCGTCCTCTCGCTGGTGCTCCCGGGCCTCGGCACGATAATCAACGGCGAGACCGGCAAGGGGATCGGCATCATGGTCGGCTTCTTCGTCTCTGTCATCCTGATCGTCGTCGCGATCGGGTTCCTCCTGGCACCGGCCGTCTGGGCATTCGGCCTCTACGACGCCTTCCAGGGCGCCAAGAAGTGGAACGTCCAGCACGGGTTTCCGCCGGGCGCCTAGCGACGCCTCAGAAGTAAACGCGAGTGGGCCGGGCCGCCGACGCGGCAGCCCGGCCTCATTTTCCGCTCTCCTTTTTCGCCTATTTTCCGGGGATGC
>JAYUBK010000321.1:0-9739 GCA_043740835.1 Chloroflexota bacterium | reverse complement strand
TCGACATCCCTATCCCCGCCTTCACCGTCGACAGCCCGCGCCCCGCTGCTCGCCAGATGGAGCTTCATCAGGGGGACGCCTACTCGCCGACCGCCACCGCCGGCACCGCGACCGCGCAGGGTTTGTTGCGTCCGGTCGGTCAGATCCTCGACGGATACCTGGTTGCGGAAGGGCCGGAAGGCCTTGTCCTCGTGGACCAGCATGCCGCGCACGAGAGAGTCCTCTTCAACCGTTTCACGGCACGCCTCGACGGCGAGGCATCCATCCGGCAACCGCTCCTGCTTCCGACCGTGATAGAGCTCGAGCCGGCCCAGGTCAGCGCGATCGTGGATCATCGAGGCTCTCTCGAGGCGCTGGGCTTCGAGTACGAACCTTTCGGGCCGCGCTCAATACGGCTGCTTGCCGGGCCGGCGGAGACGCCGGCTGGCCGGGTCGAGGGCGCGTTCATCGAGATCGCCGGCGTCCTCGCCGCGGGCCGTCGCGACGAGTCGCTCGATGCGGTCCTCGCCTCCCTCGCCTGCCATTCCGCGGTTCGCTTCGGCGACAGCCTCGAACCTGCCGAGCAGCGACGGCTCCTGCAGGAGTTGGAGGCGACGATGCCCGACGCGACGTGCCCTCACGGTCGCCCGACGCGCCTGCTTTTGGATTGGCAGACGCTTAAACGGCACTTCCGACGCAACTACTGATTCCGGCGTCCCAAGTGATCCCGGCCCAACTGGTGATTCCGGTCGTGGTCGGGCCGACGGCGGTCGGCAAGTCGCTGGTCGCCTTCGAGCTCGCGCTGGCGTTGAACGGGGAGATCGTCGTCGCCGACTCCCGCCAGGTCTATCGGCGGCTCGACATCGCCACCAACAAGCCCCCCCGCGAGGATCGCGAGCGGGTGCGTTATCACTGCATCGACATGGCCGATCCCGAGAGTGGGTTCAATGCCTTCCAGTACGTCACTGCTGCCACGGCCGCGATCGGTGACATAGCGAGCCGGGGCAGGCTGCCCATCGTCGAAGGCGGAACCGGGCTTTACATCGACGCCCTCCTCGACGGCCTCGACCTCGGCGGCGTCGCTCCACGACCGGAACGCCGTGCAGAGCTTGCACGGCTTTCGATCGACCAATTGGGGGAGCTGGTGCGGAGTCTGGACGCGGGTGCCGATCTCGACTTCAAGAACCGCAGAAGGCTCGAGAGGGCCATCGAGGTGCTGGAGGTGTCGGGACCACCGCTCGCCCGCCTGCGGACGCGAAAGGCGCCACCCTGGGGCGCGCTCCGGATGGGCATGCATCGCGCGCTCGATCCTCTCGACGCACGCATCTGGGAGCGCTGCCTCGACCAGCTGGAACGGGGGCTCATCGAGGAGACACGGCAGGCGCTCGCCGACGGCGTTGCTCCGGATTCACAGGCTCTCAAGGGCACCGGCTACGCGGACACGGTGCGTCACCTCCAGGGCGAGATCACCCGCGAGCAACTCCCCGCCGCCATGGCTCTCAGCAATCGACAGCTTGCGCGCCGCCAGCTGACCTGGTTCCGCAAGGACGCCCGAGTGCGTTGGTTCGACGCCGGGCTCGATCCCCTCCCGGCTATCCTGAATTACCTGAGATGAGTAATCGGATCGCCATGACAGCGCGCCGGCTGGGCCGGATCCCGCCCTATCTTTTCGCCGAGATCGACCGCAAGGTCCAAGAGAAGAAGGCGGCTGGAGTGGACGTCATCAGCCTTGGCATCGGCGACCCCGACCTGCCGACGCCCGCGCGGATCGTCAGGGCGCTCCAGGAGGCCGCGGCCGATCCGGCCAATCACCAGTATCCGTCGTACTTCGGCCTTAAGGAACTCCGCGAGGCGATTTCGGCCTGGTACAAAGCTCGTTTCGGCGTCGAGTTGGATCCGGCTTCCGAGATTCTCCCGACGCTCGGCAGCAAGGACGGGATCAGCCACGCACCCTTTGCCTTTGTCGACCCCGGCGAGGTCGTTTTGGCGCCCGACCCCGGTTACACGCCATACGCGACGGGCGCCATCATGGCCGAGGGCGAGCCGTACATGATGCCGCTGACTGCGGAGAACGGCTGGTTGCCCGACCTCGACGCGATCCCGGCGCAGATCCGTGCCCGGGCCAAGCTGATGTGGCTGAACTACCCCAACAACCCGACGGCGGCGACGGCCACCGACGACTTCTTTCCGAAGGCGATCGACTTCTGCAGCGAGAACGGGATCATCCTCTGCCACGACGCGCCCTATTCGGAGATTGCGTTCGAGGGCTACCGGCCACCCAGCCTGCTCCAGTTCCCCGGGGGCAAGGATGTCGGTCTGGAGTTCCACTCGGTTTCCAAGACCTACAACATGACCGGCTGGCGCCTCGGTTGGATCGCCGGCAACGCCGACCTGATCCGCGCTCTCGGCCAGCTCAAGACGAATATTGACTCGGGTATCTTCCAGGCCGTGCAATGGGCGGCGATCGAGGCCCTTCGGGGCGGGGAGGCCGACACGCAGGCCGCCAACGCCATCTACCACCGCCGCCACCTCAAAGTCGCCGAGGTCTTCAACTCCCTGGGCTGGAATGTGAAGCCACCCAAGGCGACGTTCTACGTCTGGACGCCGGTTCCACCCGGCTACGACTCGATCTCGTTCGCCGGCCACGTGCTCGACCAGGTGGGCGTGAACATCACCCCCGGGGTTGGCTTCGGAGTGCATGGCGAAGGCTACTTCCGACTCTCCGTAACGGCTCCAGACGCCAGGCTGGACGAGGCTCTGGAACGGCTGAGAAACCTTCGCGTCTGATCCCGACCGAGTCCGGTCCGGAACGGGCATACCTTGTCGGCCTGCTCCTGCCGGGAATGTCCCCGCGGGAGATCGAGGAGCAGATGGCCGAGCTGTCGGATCTCACCCGCACCGCGGGCGGGTCGGTCGTCGGTACCGAGGTCCAGCGGCGCTCCGAGATCGATCCGGCCCTCTTCATCGGGAAGGGAAAGCTCGACGACCTGCTCGAAAGGCAGGCCGATCCGGGTTATGACGTCCTCATCTGTAACGAGGACCTAAGCCCGCGTCAGCAGCGCAACCTCGAAAAGGAGCTCAAGCGCCGAGTAGTCGACCGCACCGAGCTGATCCTCGACATATTCGCCCAGCACGCCCGTACGCACGAGGGCCGACTCCAGGTCGAGTCGGCGCAGCTCCACCACCTCCTCCCGCGCCTGATCGGCGCCTGGGATTATCACCGCCAGGGTGGCGGTATCGGCACCCGTGGCGGCCCAGGCGAGCAACAGATCGAGGTCGAGCGGCGGCGCATCCGCAAACGACTCAAGGACCTGGAAAAGGAGCTCGAGCAGGTGCAGGCCCAGCGCGGACAGCAGCGGGCCGGCCGCCGTCGCGCCGAGCGGCCGGCGGTGTCAATCGTGGGATACACGAACGCCGGCAAATCGACGCTCCTGAACGCGCTGACCGGCGCCGGCGTGACCGCCGAGAACCGGCTCTTCGCCACGCT
Source organism: Chloroflexota bacterium (assembly GCA_043740835.1). Taxonomy (GTDB): domain Bacteria; phylum Chloroflexota; class Dormibacteria; order Dormibacterales; family Dormibacteraceae; genus JAYUBK01. Next base: position 6,273 of record JAYUBK010000321.1, on the reverse strand, counting down.
CGACCCGACGACGCGGCGGCTGCGGCTGGGGGGTGGGCGAGAGGTGCTCCTCACCGATACCGTGGGCTTCATCCAGAAGCTGCCCACCGACCTCGTGGCCGCTTTCCGTGCCACGCTCGAGGAGGCCACTCACGCCGACATCGTTCTTCACGTCCTCGACATCAACGATCCCGCCCTCGCCGAACACGCGGAAACCGTCGAAGAGGTGCTGGGCCAGCTGGAGGCCGCAGGCAAGCCCCGGGTGGTTGCTCTCAACAAGATCGACCTGCTGGGCCCCCAGAGCCGCAGGCGGGTCATCCAGGAGATCCGAGAGCGCTATCCAAAGGCGATCCCGATCTCAGCTACGAGCAAGACCGGTCTCACCGAACTACTCGAGGAACTGGAAATCGTGGCGCGGGAGGACGCCGACGCCGTCGAAGTTCAACTGCTGGTCCCTTACGGTCGCGAGTCGGTGCTGAATGACCTTCGCCAGGTGGGCGCCGTTGAGCGCACCGAGTACGTGGACGCGGGCACTCGCGCCTGGGGATGGGTGCCGCGGCGATCCGCTCACCGATTCGCAGAGTTCAGCGCCGACAGCTGACCCGACGATAGCCGGAGCTCCTAGTTGAGTACCCGGATGACGGCCTTGACAGCTCCGACCAGGTTGACGTGGTCGGTTTCGATCGGCTCGAAGGCTGGATTCTCGGCAAGGAGACGGATGTGCCCGTTGTGCCGCTCGAAGCGCTTGACCGTGGCGCTCTCATCGTCAACCAGGGCGACGACGATGGTTCCGTTGGAAGCTTCCAACTGAGGCTTGACGAGCACCAGGTCGCCGTCAAGGATGCCGGCGTTGATCATGCTTTCGCCGCGGACCTTGAGTAGGAACCAGCCGTCCTGGGCCATGTCGGAGGAGAGAAGGAGATGGTCCTCGATGTTCTGCTCGGCAAGGATTGGGACTCCTGCCGCGACATTACCGACGATGGGGACGACGACGGCGTTGCGCCGCTTCTCCGCGATCGGCTCGTCCTGGACCAGCTGAACCGTGCGGCTTTTGCTGGCGTCGCGTTTGATGAGGCCGCGGCGTTCGAGCTGATTGAGGTGGTTGTGGACCGTTGAACTTGAGGAGAGACCGACGGCCTCTCCGATCTCGCGCACGCTGGGCGGGTAGTTGCGGACTTTTGTCACGTGCCGGATGTACTCGAGGATCTTCTCCTGCCGGTCGCTGAGCTCGTCGGTCATTCGGGGTTCCTCTTGTTGCTGCGTCGGATGAGTTGTGGCGGGCGCCGAAGCCGATGCTAACAGCTTTCACCGCCTCAGTGCAAACTTTTGTTCGGCAAAACTTGACATTCGAACAGCCGTTCGCTTACCTTGCAAAGCGAACAGATGTACGCAGCACCCTCCGCAACCCAGAACATCGATTTTCGCGTCCTCAGCCGCCGTCGTTACCGCAGTGCATGGCCGTCCCGTATCGCAAGGGCGACAGCCGTGGTGCTTGCCTTAGGAACACTCTCGCTGGGCCTTGCCAGGGTGGCAGAGGGCGGAGCCGCCGGTCCTTACGAGACGCTGACCGTGGAGCCGGGGGACACGCTCTGGTCGATCGCGGCCGATCGCTACCCGGGAGCGGATGTTCGCGGCAAGGTGTTCCAAATCGAAGCGGCCAATCATCTCAATGGACCTGCCATCCAGGCTGGCGAGAAGATCCAGGTTCCGACCCGGTAGGTTCAACCGTTCGGGGTTCGCCGCGTATCGGACCACGCCAGGACCTGGAAGACCTAGCCTTCGATGAATGGTCGTGGAGCTAGTCGGTCGGAAGGGATGCCACCTCTGTGACGACGCCGCGCGAGAACTGCGTGAGGCCGGCGTGGAGGTCATCGAGCGCGACGTCGACTTGGACCCCGAGCTTCTCCGGCTTTACGATTTTCGAGTTCCGGTGGTGCTCACCGACAGTGGGGTCTTGGCGGAAGGTCGGATCGACGCGCTCCAGATCGTACGGCTGCTCGGAGCCTGAGCTCCCCGTTTGGACGGTCGCGGCCGGGGGAAGCTCCCGGTAAAGTTTCCGTAATGTCCAACGAGGCCGGCCAGACCCGCAGGGGAAGACTGCCCGGCGACGTGCGCGTCACCGTCCGCAGGCCGCGCCTCCCTCGGACTTTGGGGGCCGGGGCGCTGTTTGCCGCCTGTTACGGCAATGTCGGCTCGAGCATCTACTACTCGCTGGGCGTCACCGCGGCACTCGCCCTGGGTCTCACTCCATTGGCACTGATCCTGGCCAGCTTCATCTTCGTCACCACGGCCCTCAACTACGCCGAGGGCACGTCCGCCATGCCGCACGCCGGTGGCAGCTCGGCCTTTGCGCGCCACGCTTTCAACCAGCCGCTCGGCTTCATCGTCGGCTGGATCCAGCTCCTCAACTACACGGCGACGGTGTCGATCTCCTCCTACACGGCCACCGCTTACCTGGCGGTGCTGGGAGAGTACGTGCCGTTCCTGCATGCGCTCACGGTCCCCTTCTGGCACATCTTCGTCTCCTGCGTCCTGGTTGCCGTCCTGATGGGGATCAACATCGTCGGGATCCAGGAGTCGAGTGTCATCAACCTGGTTCTCGCCCTCCTCGATCTCGGTACTCAGCTGGTGCTCGTCGTCCTCGGCATGACGCTGCTCCTCAACTGGTCGGTTGTCATCCACAACATCCACTGGGGGATCGCCCCGACCTGGGGTAACTTCCTGGCCAGCATCTCGCTGGCGATGGTTACCTTCACCGGCATCGAGACGATTTCCAACATGTCGGAGGAGGCGAAGAACCCGGGGAAGACAGTGCCAAAGGCGACCTTCATGGTGATCATCGCGGTGCTTCTCGTCTCCTCCTTCCTCCCGACCGTCGGTATGAGCGTCTTCCCGGTCCACTTGGACTCTCACCACCAGTTCGTAACGGACCTTGCCAGCGATAGGTGGAAGAACGACCCCGTTTCCGGCATCGTGAGCTTTTTCCACCCGGCGGCGCTGGCCTATTGGGCCGGGGTCTGGGTTGCCATCCTCGCCTTCACCATCCTCGTCATCGCCACCAACGCCGGCCTCATCGGCATCTCCCGTCTCAGCTATTCGCTGGCCAGCAACAACCTGTTTCCAAAGCCTTTCGCGACCCTTCACCCCAAGTTCAACACGCCCTGGGTATCCATCGTGGTGTTCGGGATCCTGGCGGCGATCCTCATCCTGCCCAACCAGATCGACCTCATGGCCGCCGTCTACTCGCTTGCGGCCACGTTTGCCTTCTGCACCGCGCACCTCTCGGTGATGCGACTGCGCTACGTCCATCCGGAACTCGTGAGGCCCTATCGGATGCCCTTCAACATCCCATTCGGGAGAGCGGCGATACCGGTTCTGTCGGTGGTGGGCGCCCTTGCGATCGGGGCTGTATTCACCCAGCTGCTGTTTCAGAACATCAGCAACTCGACTCCCATCTACATCGTCTGGGCCATCCTCGGTTCGATCTCGTTCGTCGTTTACAGAAAGGCGCGCAACCTGCCGGTCTGGGAGCCACTGGCTTCACCGCCGGTGCCACAATTGCGTGTCGCCTATGTGCGCCCCGCTCTCCCGGCGGAGCCGCGCGTAAGACTGGGACGGCGCGGGGGCCTCGGTGTGGTCGTGCCGCCGGATCCCCAGAAACCGGAATCGACGCGACGGGTGAAGATTCGCTTCGACGGAGCCATTACAAGGGACCCTCGCAAGCTTCTTGAGGCAGCGGGCCTGGCGTTGCTGGCGGTGGGCGCGGTGGCGTTGGACCTTTCGCGATATGACCCATTCGGGCCGGGCATCAGCTGGTCGCTTGGATTGGTGGCGATCTTCTTGATCGTCGCCTACATGGTTCTCAGGTCCCGGGCGGAGGCCTAGGCATCAGAGCCGGGGAGTTGGGGGGCCACGACCGCGACCTCTTCGGGAGTTACCGCCAACTCGTCAGCGAGGCTCGGGAGGTCGGTCACGCTGACGGCGCCGGGCGTGTTGGCGACCGCCAGCGCATCTTCGCCCTGACTGTGGCGCCACAGAGAGCCGAGGAAGATGTTTCCGATGACGGCTATGGGGATGGCCAGCAGCGCACCGAGGATCCCGGCGAGGTCGGCCCCCACCAGGATCGCGGCCATCGCGGCCAGGGGATGGATCCTGGTGACCTTGCCGCTGATCCGAGGGCCCAGGATGTATGCCTCGATCGCATGGCCGACGAGGCTGATCGCCGTAGCTTCCAACGCCAGCTGGACGCTCTGGGTCAGCGCAATCACGATCGCAAGTGCGAAACCAATCGGCGCTCCGACGAGCGGGATGAGCTCCAGTAGAAACACCACCACGCCGAGGGCCGCCGCATAGCGCACACCGATCAGGGCGAGCGTTACACCCGTATAGAGGCCCATCAGGAGCGACATCAGCAGCTGGGCCCGCACGTACGCTGCCACGGCGGCCCCGACGGCCATCATGGTGAAGTCGAAGACGCGCTCCTGGCTCGGGAAAAGCTTGCGAGCGGTGGCGACCAGCTGGCGGCCCTGGATGGTCAGGTAGATCGAGACCACGATGGTCAGGAGCAGGCTCACGAGCGGCGCCACGATGCCCCCGACCTGGGTGAGACTCTGCGGCCCGATGTCCCCACCGAGGGGCGCGGTTCCGCGAGGAATCCGGAAGCCGAGGTTGATACCCATGCCGCGGAGAGTGGTCTGGCCACTGTCGAGGAGGCGCTGTGCCTGGTCCTGGAGACGGGGAACCTGGCGTCCGAAATTCGCGGCGTCGGCGACAACAGTCGAGGCCAGGAGCGCGGCGAGTAGCGCGATCGCGAGCACCACCGATCCATAGAGCAGCAGGACAGCCAGCTCGCGCCGTCCGCGCAGGAGCGGCAGGTGTTCGAGCCGGTCAACGGCCGGGGTGAGCAGCATGGCTATCACCGCCGCGAACATAAAAACGAAACCGATGTTGATGAGGCGGAGGATCAGACCCGAGGCCAGCTGGTAGAGCTCCGCGACTGCAAGGGCGATGAGGAGGTACACGAGCAGGCGCAGCGGTCGCTCCAGCCGCGCCAGGATCTCGCGCGCCAGCGTGCGCTCGGAAGTGGGGGACGAGCCAGCGGAAGACATCAGGAGCTAAGTATGAAGGGCACCCCGCTGCGGTACCCAGATTGCCCTCTGTTAGGTAGTTGCTAATGGCCGTATATATGATAGTAATATAGGAATAAGAGAGACCCCGTCCGCTAGTAACCAGGAGGTTCCGGAATGGAGAATTCGACTGTCGTTGGAGTATTCGCAGAGCGTTCGGCCGCCCATTCGGCCGTCGCGGCCCTGGAGGCCGCAGGCTTCACACACGAGCACATCGGTTTCGTCGGTCACGGCGAGCCGAACGCGCACGAGTCAGGCGACGGCCACGCTGAGGCCAAGGGCGCTCTTGCCGGGGCTTCGCGCGGCTCTCTTACGGGTGGGGCTGTCGGCGGCATCCTGGGCGCCCTCGCCGCGCTGGTGATCCCGGGGATCGGCCCCGTGCTCGCGGGCGGCATGTTGGCGGGCATCGTGGCCGGCGCGGTGGCCGGCGGCACTGTCGGCGGACTCGCCGGCCTGCTTCATGGGATGGGCGTGCCCGACCATGAGGCGGCCTACTACGAGGGCGAGTTCAAGGGCGGCAAGACGATCGTTACCGTCAACGCCGGCGAGCGACGCCAGGAGGCGGCGGACATCATGCGCCAGCTCGGCGCCTACAACGCGACCGCGCGACCTGCCGGCGGCACGATCACCGAAACCGTCGACCGGGTCGTCGAAACTCCCGCCGAGAACACCCAGTCGGTTCGACCGATCGTCTAAAACCCGATCCCGACAGCCGGGGGCGCCCAGGGAGGCGCTCCCGGCCCTCAGAACTGCACTCCGAGTCTCGGGAACCAGGAGGAGGAATTGAGACGGGCACAGATATAAGATCGGCCTGACAGAGTCGGCTCCCAGAGGACAATTGACTTGGAACACGGTCACCGTACCGAGACGACAATCGACGATGGCGCCCGCCCGCTTGTCTACGGAGCAGGCGTGATGGGCATCATGGCGCTAGCGCTGGGGGTGCTGACCGCCACCCAGGGACAGTGGTTCGCCTCCGCTATGGCGTTCGTTGGCGGAATCGTCTTGGTAGGCGGCATGGTCTTGGAGATGCGAACCCGGAGCTGATCGAGATTCGCGTCGAAACGCATCATCCCGCGGTTCCGGCGTCCGAGCCCCGCGCTCCCGACGCCCGGCAGCGCCGTTGCGCAGCGCGATCGCGAGCGAAACCAGGAAACAAGCGTACGTC
>JAYUBK010000320.1:0-3000 GCA_043740835.1 Chloroflexota bacterium | reverse complement strand
TCTGCAAGGCAAACCGACTCTAACGGAGAGCCCGACGGGAACCGGGTTCCGATCTGTCAAATGGAGGAGCGCAGGCCGGTCGCGATCTGGCTAAGATCGGCGCCATGGCGGGCAAGAGGGCTCTCATCGTCGTCGACGTCCAGAACGACTTCTGCGAGGGCGGGAGCCTGGCGGTGGCCGGCGGTGTGGCGGCCGCACGCGGAATCACGGAGCTGCTGCGCCGGCGCAGGTCCGAGTACGACGCCGTCCTCGCGACCCGGGATTGGCACGAGGACCCCGGCGCGCACTTCTCCTCCGAACCGAATTTCATCGACAGCTGGCCCATCCACTGCGTTGCCGGCACCCAGGGCGCCGATTTCCATCCCGAACTCGACCGCTCCCTGGTGGACGAGGTTTTCGACAAGGGCAGCCAAAGTGCCGCCTACTCAGGCTTCGAAGCCGGTTCGGAGAGCGGCGGAAAGTTGGGAGACCGCCTCCTGGAGCTCGGCATAAGCGAGGTTGACGTCGTTGGAATCGCCACCGACTATTGCGTCCGGGCGACAGTCCTCGACGCTCTCAAAGGCAGGTTCACAGTCCGCGTCCTCGAAGACCTGGTTGCCGGAGTCGCCCCGGAAAGTAGCGCGGCCGCGATCACCGAGATGACCGCGGCCGGCGCCGTTTTTGCGAAGGGCTGAGAACTAGTCGGCCGGAGACGCCGGCGCGCTCCCTGTCAGGACCACCCGGCTGCGACCCATGTTGAGCACGAAGTACAGGCCGCCGGCGACGAAGATGCCGACGACGAACGTCAGGTCGCCCCATTCGGGGTGGGCGAACGGGACCATTCCAATGATCTGCCCAGCCTTCGGCGTGAGAGGTTCCCCCTGGTTCCAGAAGGGAATCGACACCAGGATCCCGACGAGCATCGAGACCCAGCCCTTCCAGCTGCCATGGTGCTTCTCGAAGAACTCCGCCTCGTGGTAGTTGCCGTGGCGCATCCAGTAGTCGACGAGGGTCACGCCGAGCCAGGGTCCAATCCAATAGGTGATCGCGAGGAGGAAGTTCTCGTACTTGCTACCCGGGCCGACGTTGGCCTGGTAGGCGAGGCCCACGATCAGCCCGATGATCCCGCTGGCGACGGCAGACAGCGCCCGGCGCTGTTTGAGACTGAGGTTGATGCCAAGCGTGAGAAAGCTCATCGCGCCGCTGTAGACGTTGAGCACGTTGGCGGCGACTGCGCCCACGAGGATTCCGATCAGCACCAACGTCGCCACGAAGTTGGGCAGCAGGGCCGTGTAGTTGGTGGTCGGGTTCAGGCTCTGGCCCCACACGGTTGCGGCGGCGGCGCCCGAAACCTCGAGGACCACGCAGGAAACGAAGACGCCCAGTCCTGCGGCCAGGCCGGTGTTGCGCCGGCTCACCGTCTTGGGCAGGTACCGCGTGTAGTCGGAGGCATACGGGTTCCAGCCGGCCGCGTAGCCGAAGCTGATGAACACGGCGAGGGAGAAGGCACCCGACTCCCCGCCGAAGGGCACTGGCGCCTTCGCGTTGAAGCCGAGCCCGAAGTTGGCCTTGCTCAGGATGATCACGACGGCGATCGCGAAAACGATCCCGAGATAGATCAGGGCGTATTTCTCGAAGGCGTGGATGAAGTTGTGGCCGATGAAAGCCACCGCCACCTGGGCAAGCACCACCAGCGCGAATCCGATCCGAAAGTCGAGCCCGGTAAGCGTGTTGAGTGCGAAGGTGCCGCTGACGCTGTTGACGATGAACCATCCGATCCCGGCCGTGAGGGTGTTCAGACCCGCCGGGAGGATGATCCCTCGGTATCCAAACGCGCCGCGACCCTGGGTCATCTGGGGCACTCCGAACTTGGGCCCCCACGACGAAAGGATTCCATGGGTCAGCGAGCCGAGCGCGGTGCCGATGATGCACCCGAGCGCCGTCAACCAGAACGAGCCGCCGAAGATGATGATCGGTAGAACACCGACATAGATCGTCGCGAACTCGAGGTTGGGCGACATCCAGGTCCAGAAGAGATCCAGCGGGCGCCCGTGGCGCTCAGTTTCGGGGATGTACTCGTTACCCCCGGGTTCGACGGCGACGATCCTGTCGCCATAGACGCCCTCGCGAATGAGGACGCCCTCTTCGACGACTTCCGTAACGGCCATTCGACTACCCCCGTGAAAGGACTTGGCGGGCCCCGACAGCGCGCAGTTTACTTTGAATCGGGTACTCGCGACGCCGCACTTTGATAGCCTGCGGCCGAGTGCTCGACCTCCTTCTCAGGAACGCCCGCCTGCCCGGCTCCTCCGGCCTCTCCGAGATCGGCGTCCGTGACGGCCTGATCGCCGCGATCGAGCCGGAGGCAAGGGAGACGATCGACCTCAAAGGCAGTCTCGTCACGCCCGCGCTCGTCGAGCCGCACATTCACCTCGACGCGGTCCTGACGGTCGGCGAGCCCCGCCATAACGAGTCGGGCTCCCTCTTCGAGGGCATAGCGATCTGGGCCGAACGCGTGGAGACCCTGAGCGTGGAGGATGTCAAAAAGCGCGTCCGCACGGTCCTCCGCTGGCAACTCGCCAACGGCGTCCAGTTCATCCGCAGCCACGTGGACGTGTGCGACCCGGAGCTTCGAGCCGTGCGCGCCCTGACGGAGCTGCGTGAAGAGGTCGCGGGCCAGGTCGAGCTCCAGCTGGTTGCCTTTCCCCAACAGGGGATCCAGTCCTTCGCGGGCGGCGAGGAGCTCATGCGGAGGGCGCTCGACATGGGCGTTGACGTGGTCGGCGCCATCCCCCACTTCGAGATCTCGCGGGAGTATGGCGAGCAATCGGTGAAGTTCGCGATGCAGCTGGCATCCGAGCGTGGCCTGAAGGTGGACATCCATTGCGACGAGACGGATGACGACCACTCGCGCTTCGTCGAGGTGATGGCGGCCGAGACGATACGCCTCGGAATGGAAGGGAAAGTGACCGCCAGTCATACGACGGCGATGCACTCCTACAACAACGCCTACGCGTACCG
>JAYUBK010000319.1:0-3029 GCA_043740835.1 Chloroflexota bacterium | reverse complement strand
TCGTGGCCGACGAGCCGACCACCGCCCTCGATGTCACCGTCCAGGCGCGGATCCTGAAACTGCTGAACCAGCTGGTCGACGAGGAGAACGCGGCGCTCCTCCTGATAACGCACGACCTGGCGGTCGTCGACCAGGTCTGCGAGGAGGTCCTCGTCATGTACGGCGGCCGGATCGTCGAGTCCGGGGCCACGTTCGAGGTCTTCGGGAATCCGCACCACCCGTACACGGTCGGGCTGATGGACGCCATTCCGAGTGTTGATGGGGCGATCGCCGCGGACCGCCGTTTGCGCGCAATACCCGGCGCGGTGCCGCCGCTCGGCGGCTTTCCATCGGGGTGCCCGTTTCGCAATCGCTGCCCGAAGGCGGATGACAGGTGCGTGGAGATGCCAGCCATGGACCGCCTCGGCGCCCATGACGTCGCCTGCTGGCACCCGGTCCAGTGAGCGGCGCGCTCTTCGAGGTCCGCGGCGTGTCGAAGCGCTTTCGGCTGCCCCGGACATCATTGCTGACTGCGCCGCGCGAGTTGACCGCGGTGAAAGAGGTCACCTTCGATGTCATCGAGGGAGAGACCTTCGGGATCGTCGGCGAGTCAGGGTCCGGCAAGACGACGCTGGTCCGGCTGCTGCTCGGGCTCGAGAAGCCAAACGGAGGGACGGTCCACTATCTCGGCGGTGACCGGGCGCGAGAGGTCCAGGTCGTTTTCCAGGACCCGGTCAGCGCGCTCGACCCGCGGATGCGCGTCGCCGACATCGTCGCCGAACCGCTCCGGGTTCTGCGTATCGCCGGCGACAGGCCGGCGAGGGTCAGGGAGCTTCTGGACGCCGTCGGACTTCCCGCGGGATCGGCCGAGCGCTACCCTCACGAGTTCTCGGGCGGTCAGCGTCAGCGGATCGCCATCGCACGGGCCCTGGCGCCGCGGCCGCGCGTGCTTCTCGCCGACGAGCCGGTCAGCGCCCTCGACGTGTCCGTCCGAGCCCAGATCCTGAACCTTCTTGAAGACCTCCGCGCCGGCTTCGAGCTGACTCTTCTCCTTGTCTCGCACGACCTCTCGGTGGTCCGCCACATGTGCGATCGGGTGGCCGTGATGAGTCGGGGCGAGATCGTTGAGATGGGGGAGACCGCCGGCGTCTTCCGAGATCCGCAGGACCCCTACACGCGCGAGCTGCTGGCCTCGATCCCCCGGCTCAGAAAACGCCGGGCCGCCTCGACGTAAACCTCGGCCGCGCGCACGACGTCCTCCACCTCGACGTACTCGTCGACCTGGTGCGCGATCCATTTGCCGCCCGGACCATAGGTGACGATCGGGATTCCGGCATCTCGGACGAGGATCGTGCCGTCCGTCGAACCGGGCACCCCGCCGTACCTGCAGTCGACTCCATGGACAGCCCGGTGGGCCGCCGCGACGGCGACGACAAGGGGATGCTCCATCGGCGTCGAGGTCGCCGGCCGGTCGTCGATCACGGTCAGCTTCAACCCGCCCTCCGCACAGGCAGACTCGAGAAGGTCCAGTACCTCCGCGTGCTGGTCGGCGCCGGTCGTTCGAACATCGATGAACAGCGAGGCCTCTGCGGGGATGACGTTGAGTTGCTCGGGAGTGCCAGCCAGGAACACGGTCGGCGTGACGTAGGGCCTGCCCAAAAGCGCATCTTCGCGGTGCTCGCTTTGGAGGCGGTCCTGAATCCGGATGCAGGCTTCGACGAACGCCGCCAGGGGCGGGATCGGGTTGCGCCCGTGCTGGGGCATTGCGCCATGGGCCATCTGGCCGGCGGAATCGATGCGGATCCGAAGGGCGCCCTTCTGAGCGATGCACACCTCACCGTCCTCGGGCTCGCAGACGATAGCGCCGTCGATACCCGCCCCGTGGCCGCGGCGGACGAAGTCTTTGACACCGAGCATCATCTCCTCCTCGTCCACCAGGGCGGCGATGACCAGGCGGCCGGGAAATCCCTCCTCGGCGAGGGCGGCGCCGGCGAACAGCATCGCCGCGACGCCGGACTTCATGTCGGCCGACCCGCGGCCGTAAAGGCGGCCGGCCACGATCTCGCCCCCAAAGGGATCGTGGCTCCACGCCGCCGGGTCACCCTCTGTGACGACGTCGGTGTGGCCCTCAAACATCAGGGTTCGCCCGGGACCGCTGCCCTCGATGACGGCGATCACGTTCGGCCGCCCCGGCGCGGCCTCCTCGACCGACACGGCCCACCCGAAGGAGCGCATCTGCTCGGCGACAAGGTCGGCCGCAGGCCCTTCGTTGAGGCCCTCTTCCGGCCGGTTCACGCTCTGGATTCGGACGAGGCGCTGGGTGAAGTCGATCAGCTTCGCCCGGTCGATTGGCATTCGGACGATTGTAGGTATCGTCTCGGTGTGACGATCACCGACGTGCCCGGCGTCCGCGCCGGACACTGGACGGACGCGAGTGCGCGAACCGGTTGCACGGTTCTGCTGCTCGGTCCGGAGGGAGCGGTCGCCGGAGTCGACGTCCGCGGATCGGCCCCCGGCACCCGCGAGACCGACCTCCTGAAGCCCACCGCGGTCGTGCAGCGCGTCCATGCGATTCTCCTCACGGGCGGTTCCGCGTTCGGGCTGGCGGCGGCCGACGGGGTCATGCGCTTCCTCGCCGAGCGCGAGATCGGCTTCCCGGCCGGGCCGGCCCGGATTCCCATTGTTCCTGCCGCAGTGATCTTCGACCTCTCGGTCGGCTCGCACACGGCGCACCCCGGACCCCAGCAGGGCTACGCCGCGGCCGAGGCCGCCGAAAGGGGTGAGCCGCTGGCGGAGGGAAACGTCGGAGCCGGGACCGGGGCTACCGTCGGCAAGCTCCTCGGCCAGGCGGGCGCGATGCCCGGGGGCATCGGCATGGCGTCAATCCGCCTCTCCGGCGGAGCGATGGTCGGGGCGATCGCCGTCGTCAACGCTCTCGGCGACGTCGTCGATGCGGGGGGCCGCGTTATCGCCGGCAGCCGGCACGCCGACGGCTCCTTCGTGGACACCTCGAGATTTCTCATCGAGAAAGCGCTCCCCACCGCGTCTCC
>JAYUBK010000318.1:0-27931 GCA_043740835.1 Chloroflexota bacterium | reverse complement strand
GCCGCCTCGCTGGGGATGATCATCGTGGCGGGGCTGGCGAGGCAGAACCCACTCGCGCTACCCAAGCGTGGGGTGGCCGCCCTGCTCCTCATGGGGTTTCTCTACGCCGGCCAGGCCTTCGCCTTCTTCTTCGCCCTCCGGACACTGCCGGCCAGCCTCGTCGAACTGATCCTCTACTCCTACCCCGCGCTCGTGGCCCTCGCTTCGTGGGCTCTCTACAGGCGGCGGCCGCCGGCGCTTCATCTGCTGGCGCTGGCGGTGAGCTTTGCCGGCGTTGCGCTGCTGCTCGGCGGGTTGACGTCGGCCGCGGGGGTGGGTCTCCTCTTCGCCATCGCCGCACCGATCGTCTACACGATCTACATCCTCGCGGGCGACAGGTTCATGGCCGGCGTGCCCGCGCTGACGGCAGGCGCCCTGACTCTCACCGGGGCGGCGATAACCTGGACGCTCGCCGCCGGGCTGACCGGCCACCTGCTACCACCCTCGAGCATCTCGGCCTGGCTGATTCTCCTGGGTCTGGCCATTGTGCCGACGATGATCGCCTCGACGACGTTCCTTGCCGCCCTGCCCCGGATCGGGGGCAGCCGGGCGGCGCTGCTCAGCACCTGGGAGCCGGTCGTCACCGTCAGCCTCGCCGTCGTGCTGCTCGGAGACACGCTTCGTCCTCTACAGGCTGTCGGCGGTCTCCTGGTGCTGGCCGCTGTTGGCGGCCTCCAGTGGCGCCGCCGTGGCGGGGATCAACCAGAGGGGTAGCGGCGTGGCGACGAGCGTAATGGCGACGGCAGCAAGCAGGGCGATCGTCAGGGAATAGTTGATCACCGGTCCTGCAAGCGCGGAGCCAAAAGGCTGGCCGGCGAAGTTGAGCGCCATGGACACGGCGAAGGCACGACCGATCCAGGTGACATGAGTGCGCCGCTGGCGGAGCGTGAACAGGGCGATGTCGAAGGGGGCGACAGCTATCCCAAGGAGAGCCAGCGATAGGAAGACCACCCAGATACTGGTGGCGAACGGCAGCAGCGCCAGCGCCACGGCGCTCCCCAGGAGGGAGACCACGAGCATCATCCGTTCCCGGCCGTCGCTGTTGATCCTCCCCACCAGGAGCACCGTGACGAAGGCGGTCACCCCCATCGCCGTGTAGAGCAGGCCGACAATCCCCGGGCCCTGGTGGAGGCGCTGGAGGACCAGGACCGGGAGCGCGATGTTGAGAATCCCGTTGCTCAGGTTGGCAAGGGAGAGGACGGCTGCCAGACCGCGCAGTGAGCGGTTGTCGACAACGACGTGAACCAGGCCCTGCCAGGCGTCGCGCAGAAGCGAGCCGGAGGAGTGGGTCTCGGCAGCCGGCTCGGGGACCCCCATGATCACCAGAGCCGCGGCGCCGAAGAAGAGGGCCGTGCCGATGAGGGCGACAGGCCCACCTGCCAGTCCGACCACGACCCCGGCGAGGGCCGGGCCGAATATCGACGCGACGATGTAGCCGTTGCTGTCGATCGCATTGGCCCGTTCCCAGAGGCGACTTGGCACCATCAGCGGGTAGAGGGTCCGGAGCCCCGTTGAGCTGAGCGGCGCCGTGAGGGAGGAAAGACCGACGATCGCCAGCAGAAGCCAGGCGGGCAGGCGATCGATCAGACCCAGAAGGCCGATAAGGGCGAGGCAGGCCGCGGCGATGATGAAATCGGCGGTGACGAGCCGGATCCGCCCGTGGCGATCGAGAAGGGCACCCGCCAGCGGTGCGACGAGGAGGCCCGGGAAGATGGCCAGGAAGGCGGTGAGGCCGGCCAGCGTCGGCGAGTGGTAATGCCCCAGCACGAATAGGACCATCGCGATCTGGGCCATCGTTCCAGCGAGGTGCCCGAACTGGCCTCCGAGAGCCATCCGTGGAAACCCGGGAACGGCCAGCAGGGCCCGGTAACTTACCGCAGGTTGTTCAGCAGGAAGGTCCAGACGTCCGCCTCTTCCGGCACCACCTTGGCCACCGGCTTGCCCTGGCCGTGCCCGGCGCGGGGCTCGACCCGGATCAGGGTCAGTCCCTCGGGATTGAGGGTCTGCATCAGTGCCGCCATCTTGCGTGCATGCATGGGGTCGACTCGGGCGTCGGACTCGCCGGTCGTGAGGAGGAGGGGAGGATAGCGCACCCCGGGGGCCGCGCGATGGTAAGGCGAATACGCATGCAGCCACTCGAACGCGTCGGCGTTTTTCACAGAGCCGTACTCGCGGTTCCACAGCTCCGCGATCCGGAACTGCTCGTAGCGAACCATGTCAAGCAACGGCACGCGGCAGACGGCGGCACCGAAAAGCTCCGGGCGTTGGGTCATGGCGGCACCGACCAGGAGTCCGCCGTTGGAGCCGCCGATGATGCCGAGTGACGAGACCCTGGCGAGGCCCTGCCTCAGCAGTTCTTCGCCCGCCGCGATGAAGTCGTCGAAAACGTTCTGCTTCGACTCGCGCATGCCCGCCCGGTGCCACTCCTCGCCGTACTCGTTTCCGCCGCGCAGGGTGGCTACGACGAAGAGTCCTCCGGCCTCGAGGAAGGGAACGAGGGTCGGCGTCCAGAGCGGCGTGCGGGGTAGGTTGAACCCGCCGTACCCGCTGAGCACTGTCGGACCGTCGCCCGCCTGGCGGCCGACGAGGAACATGTAGCTTTCGGTGCCGTCCTTTGAGATGAACTTCAGCTGCCGGACGGGATACCTGCTGGCATCGAAGAGCGGCGGTGCGTCGAGGTGGCCCGACTCTTCGTAGCGCCCGGTCGCCGGGTCGACACAGAGGAGAAAGGCCGGCCGCGTGAACGTCTCCACGGTCAAGAAGGCGTCGCCGCAGGTCGGGTAGGCGCCGAGGCCCGTGACAGTGGCCAGCGGTGGAAGGTCGATCAGGCCCTCGAAGGCGCCGTCGAGGCTGTGCACGGAGACGTTGGAGCAGGCGTTGACGAGGTGGTGCACGAGGAGGCGGTCGCGGGTGGATGCCGCGTTGACAAGAACCGCGCTCGACTCCGCGACGAGGTCCTTCCAGCTTTCTGACCCGGGGTTCTCGGGGTCGATCTCGACGAGCCGCCAATTCGGCGCCGCGACGTTCGTGTGGGCGATGAGACGATCGCCGTTGAACCACGCGTTGACCGTCTCGCCGGCGCCTGAGAAGACCTCCTCGTAGGGCCGATGGTCGACCGAGACGTAGAGCGAGCTCTCGTCCCATCCGCGGTGGATGTTGATCGCCCGCCTGCTGCCGGACTCTGAAATCGAGATCCCAGCGAACGTGTCGGTCCGCCCAAGACCCTCGCCGAAGACGAGCTCATCGGATTCGATGGGCGTCCCGATGACGTGGCGCCAGGCGCGCTGGTCGTAGAACGCTCCCTCGGCGAATCGTGTGTACAAGAGGGCCTCGTTGCCGGGCTCGAAGGCGACCGATGCCCACTGGCAGTTCGGGATGCGCTCCTCCAGGACCCGGCCGTCGGTGACTCGGACGATCCTCAGGGTTGACCTCTCGTCGCCGGCGACCGAGAGGCCGATGGCAAGGAGCTCGCCGTCGGGAGACGGGTACCACCAGTCGAGTGCCGCGGTGGCGTCCCCGCCCAGTTGAATCGGATCGACGAGGATTCGCTCCGCTTCGCCCTCGGCCACGTAGAGCGCAGGCTGCTCCATAGCGCCGGTGCGGCGCGTGAAGAAGCGGCGGTCGCCGCGGGGGGCGCTGGGTCCCAGAACCCCGCACGAGAGCGCCTCCAGCAGCCGTTTCGCGATCGCCTCCCGGCCCGGATAGGAGTCGAGCACGCTGCGGGTGTAGTCGTCCTGTTCCGCCACCCACTTCCGGACCTGCGCGGAGTCGCCATCTTCGAGCCAGCGGAAGGGGTCCATGACGGGCACACCGTGGATGGTGTCGACGACGGGCTCGGCAGGTGTCAGGGGTGGCCTGGGAGTCACTGGATTCCCGATCCTATACTCCCGGCGATGCGGACCCTTCAGACCCCGGTCACGGAGCTGCCGAAGATCCGCCCGGTCGAGGTGACCGCCCTCAGGAGGCTCGGGATCACGACCGTCGGCGACCTTCTCCTCCACCTTCCGTACGGCTGGGAGAGCTATGGCGAGCCGGTGCTCCTCAGGAATGCCATCGACAACGACCAGGTGACCGTCGTCGGGACGCTGCTTTCGGTTGCCAGGAAGCAGAGCAGGTACAAGCGCATGCCCCTCACGGAGGGTTCCCTCCAGGACGATGCGGGTGCGAGACTGAAGATCACCTGGTTCAAACAGCCGTGGATTCCGAGGGACTTCCACGTGGGCGACCGCGTCGCCGTCGCCGGCAAACTCCGGGCCAGCTTCGGCTACCAGATGATCAACCCTCACCTGGAGAAACTGGATGCGCCCGGCGGCCCCAGCAGGGTGGGCGGCGAGATGCCCAAGTACCACCTCTCCGCCGGCATCACGGCCAAGAAGCTGGCAAGCCTAGTCGAGCACGCTCTGCCGCTCGCGGACGAGCTCGCTGACCCGCTGCCCGCCGCGGTGCGACATCGACAGGGCCTCCTCACCGTTGCGGACGCCGTGCGCCTTGGCCACCGTCCCGGCAGGCCGGAGGACTGGAGTCGGGCAGTCACGAGCATGCAGTTCGCGGAATTGCTGATTCTTCAACTCGCTCTGCTGATTTCAGATCGACGGATGGCGACGGAGCCGGCGCAGCCGGTCCCCTATCGCCAGGACGTGATCGACGCCTTCAAGACCGGCCTGGCCTTCGAGCTCACCGGCGCCCAGCGCCGGGCCATCTGGGATATCTACAAGGACATCCAGCGCGAGGTGCCCATGAACCGCCTGCTCAACGGTGACGTCGGCTCGGGGAAGACTGTCGTGGCGGCTGCAGCCGTGGCGATGACGCACGCCGCCGGTCTGCAGTCGGTCGTCATGGCGCCGACGGAGATCCTCGCCCGCCAGCATCTCCACAAGTTCCGCTCCTACCTGGAGGAGAGTATCCCCGGGCTGACCGTCGAGTTGCTCGTCAGCGGCCTGCCGGCGGCGGAGCGAAGGCGAGTCGTCACTGCTGTCGCCTCCGGTCACACCGGCCTCCTGGTCGGCACCCATGCGCTCATCGAGGAGGCTGTCCAGATCGCCAATCTGGGGCTGGCGGTCGTCGATGAGCAGCACCGCTTCGGGACCCACCAGCGGGAGATGCTGCGCGCCAAGGGCCAGGGAAGACCCCATTTCCTCGCCATGACCGCCACTCCCATTCCGCGCAGCCTGGCGCTCGCGATCTATGGCGACATGAGGCTGTCGACACTCGATGAGCTGCCGCCCGGACGGACGCCGGTGGACACGGTAGTGCTACCGCCCAGAGCGCGGTTGGAGGCCGAGGAGCTGATCCGCCGCGAGGTCGCCGCCGGTCGCCAGGCGTTCGTGATCTGCCCGCTGATCGAGGAGTCCGAGAAGGTCGAGGTGAAAGCGGCAACCGCCGAGTACGAGCGACTGAGAACGGAGGTCTTTCCTGACCTTCGCGTTGCCCTCGTGCACGGGAAGTTGAAGGAGAAGGACGCGGTGATGCGCGCGTTCGGCGCCGGCGAACACGACATCCTCGTCGCAACCGCGGTCGTCGAGGTCGGTGTCGACATCCCGAACGCCACCGTGATGCTGATCGAAGGAGCCGAACGCTTCGGGCTTGCCCAGCTTCACCAGTTCCGCGGACGTGTCGGGCGCGGGGCGGCGGCATCGCACTGCATTCTTCTGTCGGAGGATCCCGGTGAATCCTCACTGGCACGCCTGGAGCTGATCGCTCGCGAGCACGACGGTTTCAAGCTGGCCATGGAAGACATGCGCCAGCGGGGGATGGGGGAGATGATGGGCGCTCGCCAGCACGGCATGTCGGATATCGCCATGCAGGGCCTGCTCCAGCCCGAACTGCTCAACCAGGCGCGCCAGGAGGCCGAGCAGCTCATCGACGAAGACCCCGAACTGCGCTCCTACCCGGATCTGCTCGATGCCGTCCAGCGTCGCCTTGATCTGACCTCGATCAGCTGACGAGAGAGCTCTGGGTCGCTGAGCCGAGGCCTACGTCAGATCTTCGCGGCGCCTTTCCCTAAGGGCAAAAACGAGGGTGGACACCACGAGGATCAGCGCGCCGGTGCCCGCCGTCAGCGCTGACCCGGCCTCCCAATCGCCGGCGGCGGCGGCCTCCCGGCCGGCGAGGTCGTCCGGGACGGAGTAAGTCGTGATGGCGCCATGGGCACCGTAAACGGCGAGGACGATGACGCGGTTGGGGCTGTAGCCGTCGGCCTTGACGAGCACCGGGGTGCCGGCGGGCAGTGGCCCGGGCATGGTCAGCCGGCCGTCGACGATGAAGCTCTGCGGGTTGTTCTGAAGCAGCAGATGGTCACCGGTGAAAGCCGCCGCAAGGGGCGCGGGGCCGCGCACGAGGGGTCGCGGCGGCACCTGGGTCAGGGCGACGATGCCGGCGAGCAGGAGGAGGGCGCCGACAAGGGCGTAGGAGGCCGGGTTGCGCGCGAAGGTCGCCGAACGCATCCGGAAGGCCTTAAGTGCGGAGCGGATGAGGACCGTCGAGTCGGCAAGGGGGTCACCCCGGCCGGCCAGGGCGTCGATGAACGAGCCGGCGCTCGCAAACCGCTGGTCAGGGTTCAGTGCCATTCCGCGAAGGAGGACGCTTTCGACCTTGGGCGTCAGGTCGGGGCGGATCGCGCGGGCCCGGACCGCCGGCTCCTTGAGCTTGGCGACGATCACCTTCATCGGGGTGTCGCCCGTGAACGGTAGAACGCCGGTGAGGAGCTGGAAGGCGACGGTCGCGAGGGCGTAGATGTCGGCCCCCGGTCCCAGCCTCTCGCCCGCGCACTGCTCGGGGGCCATGTAGTCGGGTGTCCCCATCACCATCCCGGTCTCCGTCATGGAGGCGCTCTTGCCGAGCATGCGGAGGAGCCCGAAGTCGGAGAGAACCGGCACACCATCCGCCGAGATGAGGATGTTGGAGGGCTTGACGTCCCGGTGGAGGATGCCGTGTCGATGCGCGTGGTCGAGTGCCGAAGCCACCGGTGTAAGCAGCGCGACGACCTCTTCCACCGGCAGGGGTGTGCCAAGGCGGCTCTCGAGCGTGCCACCCGAAATGAACTCGGTGACGATGTAGGCGTTGCCGCCACTGTCGCCGTAGTCGTGCACGTCGACGATGTTCGGGTGGCGGAGCTGCGCGACGGCGCGAGCCTCCTGCTGGAATCGGCTCTTGAAGCCGGGATCGGCGGCGAGTGCCGCGGGGAGGACCTTGACGGCGACCTCGCGGTCGAGAGCCGTCTGCACGGCCCGGTAGACGGTGGCCATGCCTCCGTGGCCGAGCTCGGAGACGATTCGGTAGCCGCCGAGGTCGAAACCGTAGGGCAGGGACATCTCAGCAGCCACGGGACAATGCCACCCCGGACTTACGATGCGGGCCATGGATCCGATTCCACCGATTCGCCTCACGGAGTACAGCCACGGGGCCGGTTGAGCCTGCAAGCTCAGCCCGGCGGAGCTTGGGCACGTACTCGAGGCGCTCCCGCCTCTGACTGACGCGAACGTCCTGGTCGGCAGCGCCACCCGGGACGACGCGGCGGTCTATCGCATCGCACCCGATCGGGCGCTCGTCGCCACGGTCGACTTCTTCACGCCCATCGTCGACGAGCCGGAGGAGTTCGGCGCAATCGCCGCCGCCAACGCGCTCAGCGACATCTATGCGATGGGTGCGATACCGCTTTTCGCTCTCGGGATCGTCGGCTTCCCCCGCGACAAGCTCGGCACGGGCCTGCTCGAGAGGATCGTAAGAGGAGGAGCGTCCAAGCTTGCCGAGGCCGGGATCGCGGTCGTCGGCGGGCACAGCGTGGATGACGCCGAGCCCAAATTCGGATATGCGGTCATCGGTGAGGTGCATCCGGACCAGATCATTTCCAACGACGGAGCGCGGGCGGGGGATCTCCTCTACCTGACGAAGCCGCTCGGCAGCGGGCTTGTCGCGACCGCGATCAAGCGCGGACTCTGCCCGGCGACGCTCGCCGCCGCCGCCGTGGCCATGATGAGCCACCTCAACCGTGACGCCGCCCGCGCCATGCGCGCGGCGGGTGCCACGGCTGCAACGGATGTGACGGGCTACGGCCTGCTCGGTCATCTACTGAACCTCAACGTCGGAGCGGACATTCAATTGCGCGCCGTACCATTCCTCGAGGGCGCCAGGGAACTCGGCGAACGCGACCTCTTCCCATCCGGGAGCCGACGCAACCACTCCGCCGTCGCGTCACGGGTCGAGTACGTCGATCTCTCCGAGACGGAGCAGCTGCTCCTCTGCGACGCACAGACGAGCGGCGGTCTCCTCGTCGCCATTCCGCCGTCGATGGGGGCCCGCTTCGAGGCCGAGCTGGCCGGGTCCGCCTATCCGGCCGTCCGTATCGGTACAGTCACCGCAGATGGACCCGTACGCGTCAGCCCTTGACCAGGCTGCGGCCATCCGCCGGAGGGAGGTCTCCTCCGCCGAGCTGGTCCGGATGTACAACGATCGCATCGGGAGGTTGAATCCCGACCTCAGCCATTACGTCCTCCTGACGCCCGAGCTGGCCCTCGAGATGGCGGCCGAGCAGCACGACGGCCCGCTGGCCGGGGCGCCGGTCTCGATCAAGGATCTCGCCGCGTTGAAGGGCCATCCGCAGACGTTCGGATCGCGTGCCTTCGAGGACTTCGTGCCGAGCTGGGACTCCTTCTCCGTTGCACAGCTGAAACGCGCCGGGACTCCCATCCTGGGAAAGACCAATACCTCCGAGTTCGGGCTGCGCCCGACAACCGAATATGGCCTCTTCCCGGCGGCGCGCAACCCGTGGAACCGCGAGCACACGACCGGCGGCTCGAGCGGGGGGGCCGGGGGCGCCGTGGCAGCCGGGCTCTGCGCACTCGCCCAGGGCTCCGACGGCGGTGGCTCGGTGCGGATCCCGGCCAGCTGCTGCGGTGTCGTGGGCATCAAGCCGACGCGCGGGCGAATCTCCAGCGGGCCGCTCAACGGCGAGGGATGGGCCGGCCTTGCCACCGATGGAATCCTCGCCCGCACCGTGGCCGATGCCGCGGCAGGACTGGAGGCTGTGGCGGGCCATCTGCCCGGCGACCCCTTCTGGGCCGACGACTACCTGGATCGCCCGCGCCCGCTGCGCGTCGCCTATACGGACACCTGCGCGGCCGGAGTCGATCTCGAGGTCGCCGCCGCAGTCAGGGAGATCGCGGAGCTTCTCGAAAGCCTCGGCCACGAGGTCCGCGAGGCGGCGCCGGACCTCAGCGCCGTGCGCGAGCCGATGGGGGTCATCGTCGCCTCCGGGATGGCGTCGCTCCCGATCCCCGACTATTCGCTCCTCGATCCCTTTTGCCAGGCCGCGGCTCTGGCCGGGGAACACTTCACAGGTGGCGACTACGTCCGCGCGGTGGAAACCATCCGCCGTGCAAGTCGACAGGTGATCGGCTTCTGGGAAGACGTCGACATCCTCCTGACGCCAACGCTTACCATGCCGGCCCCCCGGATCGGCGCGCTGGGCGCGGTCCTCGAGTCGGCGACACGGGAGTACATGGACTGGCTCTCGTTCACTCAGCCGTTCAATTGCACCGGGCAGCCTGCCATCAGCCTCCCGCTGGCGATGACCATTTCGGGCCTGCCGATCGGCATCCAGCTGGTCGGTCCGCCCCGCGGCGAAAAACTGCTGTTCTCCATCGCCCTCGAGCTGGAGCAGGCCCGGCCCTGGGCTGACCGCCGTCCCGACCTTGCCACTTAGGGTCCACGGCGGAGTCCTGGGCGGACGCCGGCTGCAGACGCCCAAGGGCATCCGGCCGACCCAGGGAATCATAAAAGAGGCGATTTTCAACGTTCTCGCGCTGGAGGTCGTCGGCGCCCGCGTCATCGACCTCTTCGCAGGCTCCGGGGCCCTCGGCATCGAGGCGCTATCCCGCGGCGCGGTGGCGGCGACGTTTGTCGAGCTCGACAGGCCGACTGCTGCTATCCTCCGCCAGAACTTGAGGACCATCGGGCTCGAGGAAAGATCGCGCGTTGTACAGGCGGACGCCGTCCGCTGGGTGGCCGAGCACGCCGTCGAGGCGAGGACCGCCGGAATCATCCTCATGGACCCGCCCTATCGCGACCCGGTCGCGGGCGCCGCGCTTATCGCCCTCGACGCCGTGGCCGAGGGCACGGTAGTCGTCGAGCATGCGGACCGCCAGAAGCTTCCCGAGCTCCTTCGGCTGGCGCCGTTTCGCGAGCGTCGCTATGGCGATACCTTCCTCACCATGCTGAGACCGCGGCGCGAAACCGGCGACGGAGAGGAGAAGGTCGATGCCTGACCTTGCCGAGCGGCAGAACCTGGCGCTCTACCCGGCCAGCTTCGATCCATTCACAAACGGCCACCTGGACGTTCTCCAGCGAGCCCTGCTCATCTTCGACAGAGTCATCGTCGGGGTCCTCAAGAACCCTGCCAAGGCGGCACTTTTCGCCGTCGAGCAACGGATCGACATGATTCGCGAGTCGACTCAGGACCTCGAGAACGTCGACGTCGACGGGTTCAACGGCCTCACCGTCGAGTACGCCCGCGCCAAGGGCGCCCGAACCCTGGTCCGCGGCCTTCGCAGCTACTCGGACTTCGACGTCGAACTGCAGCTGGCGCTCATGAACCGCAAGCTGGCGCCCGACATCCAGACGATCTTCCTGATGTCCAGCTTCGCTCACATCTTCGTTAGCTCAAGTACCATCAAAGACATCGCCAGCTACGGTCGCGACGTCAGCGACTTCGTTCCGCCACCGGTCGCCGAAAGGCTCAAGGAGAAATTCCGATAAAGGTCGACGAGCTCCTCGATCGAATGGAGACGCTGGTCCACAACGCCCGCCGAATTCCATTCACGGCCAACGTGACCGTGAACGAGGACGACGCGATGGACATCATCGACCAGCTCAGGTTCAACCTCCCCGAGGAGATCAAGCAGGCCAACTGGACGGTCTCCGAGCAGCAGCGGCTGATCGCCGAGGCGCACAGCGAGGCCGGCCGCATCATCTCCCGAGCCAATGAGAAGGCGGAGGCGATCGTCAGCGAGCAGGAGGTCCTCCGGCGCGCCGAGCGTCAGGCCACTCAGGTCGTCCGCGACGCCCAGGCTCGCTCCGAGCAGATAATCCGCGATGCTGATGCTTACGCCCTCGAGCAGCTGCAGCAGCTCGAACAGCACCTCGCGCGGACGCTGGCGACGGTGAAGAGGGGCGTGGAGGCGTTGCATCCACAAGGCGCCGCTCCCGCCGCGGCCCTGCCGGTCGCAGGCGGACGGGACGAGCCGGAAGTCGACGAGCGCTGAAGACCTCGTCGATTCCACTGATCGACTCGATCGATCACCTCGGCCTTTCGGTTCGCGACCTCGATCGAAACCGTCACTTCATGTAAACTCCGCTGTCGGTCATGGGTCTACCAAAGGTCAAGCTATCTAAGTCCAGGAAGGGGCGCCGGCGCAGCCACCTCGCTCTCAGTCTGCCCAACCTGCAGCCCTGCCAGCAGTGCAAGGCGATGCGTCTCCAGCACTCGATCTGTCCCAACTGCGGCCATTACGCCGGCCGCGAAGTCGTCAAAGTCGACTAGTTCGGCGTGACCTGGTGACCTCACGCAAGGTCGCCTTCCTCTTTCCCGGCCAGGGATCGCAGCACGCCGGCATGGGCACCGAAATTCTCCAGGACCCCGATGTGGCCGCGCTCGCCGAGCGGTGTCGCCACCTCGTCGACCTTCGTCACCTGTTGATCGCTGCGGATGACGAGGAGCTCAGGCTCACCAACAACGCGCAGCCGGCTCTGTGCTTCGCGGGCATCGCATTGACGATGCTCCTGCGGAGGGCGGGCGTCGAGCCCGCCGCCGCCGCCGGTCACTCGGTGGGCGAGTACGCAGCTCTGGAGGCCGCCGGGGTCCTCACCCCTGAAGATGCGATCCGTGCCGTCACCGAGCGCGGGCTGGCGATGGCGGAAGCGGTGCCGGCCGGTGAGACGTCGATGGCGGCGGTACTGGGAATGGACCCCGGCGCCCTCGCCGGCGTCCTCGAGAGCGTCGAGGAGGTCTGGCCCGCCAACTTCAACACGCCAACCCAGACTGTCATCGGCGGCAGCATCCTCGGACTCTCCGAGGCAACCGAGAAGCTGCAGGCGGCGGGCGCCCGGCGGGTCATCCCCCTGAACGTCAGCGCGGCCTTCCACACACCATTCGTCGTGCCGGCTGCCCGCCGGCTTCGCGCCTTCCTCGACACCATTGAGTTCAACAAGCCTCGAATTCCGGTAATTTCGAATCTCACCGGGACACCGTACGAGGAAGGGGCGGACTTTCCGGCGCTTCTCGAGTTGCAGCTGCAGTCAGCGGTGCGCTGGAGCGATGGCATCCGGGCGCTGCGTGCCCTTGGCATAACGGACTTCGTCGAGGTGGGGCCGAAAAAAGCGCTCTCCGGCATGATCCGCGACCTGGCGCCCGGCGCCGGCGCTCACTCGGCCGCGACAGGGACGGCCTGCCTCGAGGTGGCCGGGCTGTTACATTAGGCGAGACCTGACGCCGCTTGGAGGGATACGTTGGAAAGCCAGAAACTCAGCTTCGAAGACTTTAAGAACATCGTCGTGGAACGCCTCGGCTGCGAGCCGGAGCAGGTCACGATGGATGCGTCATTCCAGGAGGACCTGAACGCCGACTCCCTCGACCTCGTGGAGCTGATCTACGCGTTCGAAGAGAACACCGGTCTCGAGATCCCCGACGAGGATGCGGAGAAGATCACGACAGTCGGCCAGGCGTGGGAATACATCACGGAGCGGAGTACCTGACGGCACACGCGGCCCCGATCCCTGCGAATGGCTTCGATGAGCTCCAGCAGAAGATCGGCATCTCGTTCCGCGATCCGACCCTGCTCGAAGAGGCGCTCACGCACAGTTCGTATGCGAACGAATACCCAGGTCTCAATCGCCGGGACAATGAGCGCCTCGAGTACCTCGGCGACGCAGTGCTCCAACTGATCACGGCCGAGTTCCTCTACAAGATCCGGCCGTCTGCGGCAGAGGGGGAACTCACCCAGACGCGGTCGGCCATGGTCAACACCAACACGCTGGCCACGCTGGCGGCCGAGCTCGACCTCGGGTCGTACCTCTATCTGGGCAAGGGCGTCGCCCGCACCGGCGGCCGCATGCAGAAGTCGCTGCTCGCGAATGCCTTCGAGTCGACGCTGGGGGCGATCTTCCTGGACGCCGGTTATGACGCCGCCTACCACTTCTACCTCGGTCGCTTCCGTTCTCTCCCGATGCCGGTGCAGGATGAGAACTTCAAGGGCAAATTGCAGCAGGTGGTGCAGGAAAAACACGGCGTCACGCCCTACTACGACATCGTCGCGTCTCAAGGACCCGGTCATCGCCGCGAGTACCTTGCCGTCGTCTACGCCGGGGCTGAGCCGCTCGGCAAGGGCTACGGACCCACCAAGCAGCAGGCCGAGCAGGACTCGGCCCGGGACGCACTCGCCCAGCTCAGCTGAAACACACCAGAAGTGGTGCTCGCCATCCCAATCGGGCCCCATATCTGGTAACCTCGGCGACAAGTCCTTGTATCTCCGTGCCATCGTCATCAACGGCTTCAAGACCTTCGCGCGCCGGACCGAGATCCGGTTCGACGGCGGCATGGTGGGCATTGTCGGACCCAACGGCTCGGGGAAGACCAACATCGTCGATGCCTTCAAGTGGGTCCTCGGCGAGAGCCATGTCAAGGACCTGCGCGGCAAGCGGATGGACGAGGTCATCTACGCCGGCGGCGAGCGCACGCCGAGGTCGAGCTTCGCCGACGTTTCCCTGCTCCTCGACAATTCGGAGCGCCGGCTGCCCGTGGACTACGAGGAGGTCGAGATCCGGCGTCGGGTGGAACGGGGTGGCGACACCGAGTACTTCCTCAACGGCACGCGAGTCCGTCGCCGTGACATCCAGCAACTGCTGGCCTCGACCGGGCTCACCATCGACTCCTACGCGCTGATCAACCAATCGGACATCGAGTCGATCGTCACGCGCAGTCCCGAGCAACGCCGCCAGCTCATCGAGGAAGCGGCTCAGGTTCGGGGTGTCAAGCAGCAGCGATCCGAGGCCGCGGCCCGGATGAGCGATCTGGCCCAGAACCTCCTTCGCCTCGAGGATCTCCGCCAGGAGCTGGGTCCGCGTCTCGACATTCTCCGTGAGCAGGCTGTGACGGCGGCCGACGCCGATGTTGCCCGAGAGCGGCTCGAGGTTCTCCGCGGCAGTCTTCTCTGGGAGGAATGGCGGGAGGCGCGCGATGCCCATCGGCGAGCCCAGTCCCAGCAACAGACCCTGGAGCGCCGGCTCGAGGAGGCCCGCGCCCAGGCCGCCACGGCCGAGCTGGCCTTCCAGGACGGCCGGGCGGCGACTGAGTCAGCCCAGGATCGCCGCCTCGCCCGCCAGAAGGCAATCGGCGCCCTGCGCCTCGAGGTCTCCCATGCCCGCCACCAGGTCGAGATCGCCAACGAGCGCGTTCGCGGCCTCGACGCGGCCATGGAGACCGCCGGCGCCGAGCTGGATGAGCTCAACTCCCGGAGCGTGGTCGTCGCCACGGCGCGTGTGGAACTCGAGAGTGCCGAGGCCGCCGCCCAGGCCGCCCTGGCCGGCATCGCCGCCGACACCCCGGCTCCCACGGCGATTGATCCCGCCGAGGCGAGGCGCGCCCAGTCCAGAGCGGAGGAGGCGCGCCGGACGGCGTCCACCGCCGCCTCGAACCTGGCCGCGGCACGAACCCGCAACCAGTACCTCGAAGAGAGCGTCGCCCGCCTCGAAGCTGCCGTTCTACCGGCCGAGGAGCAGCTCCCCACCACCGAGAGCGAGGCGCAGGCAGCCGTCCAGGCCGCCCGCGCCGCTGCGGTCGACGCTGCCGAGGTGGTTCGTATTCGGGCCGAGCTGGAAGGTCTGCAGGCTCTATGGCCGGCCCCCCGGCCGGGCCGCCTTCGAGTGGCCGATGTCCTCAACCCCGAGCCCGGCTACGAGGCCGCTCTCTCGGCAGTCCTCGGTTCCCTGGTCGACGCCTGGGCCGTTGCAGA
Source organism: Chloroflexota bacterium (assembly GCA_043740835.1). GTDB lineage: Bacteria > Chloroflexota > Dormibacteria > Dormibacterales > Dormibacteraceae > JAYUBK01. The sequence goes on along the minus strand of JAYUBK010000318.1, from coordinate 12,890 downwards.
TGCCGAGGCGGCTTCGGTCGTGCTTGGCGACGCGGAGTCCCAGCAGACCGTCCTCCTGCCGGGGGGCAGTCCTTCCAGGCGTTCGGGCCACTCGCTGGCCGATCACGTCCGCGCCGAGCCTGGCTTCGAATGGTTGGCGGCGCGACTGCTCGGCCACGTCAGCGTCGATGGCGAACTGCCCTGCGTCAGTTCGGACGGGTTGTATCGCGAGGCGGGCCTGCGCCGTTCTGGTCCTGATCAACGGGTAAAACTTGCCGCTCGCCGGCGGCGCCTGGGAGAGCGCCTGCATGTGATTGAGAAGTTCGCCGAGGAGGCCCCGGAATTGGCCGCCAGGGCTCGTCAGGCCGAAACCAGACTTTCCGCCCTGACGGCAGCGGCCGCTGGTCGCGGCCGCCTCGACGAGACCCTTTCCCAACTGGACACGGCACGCCATGCCGAAGCCGCGTTGGCCGAGCAGGTGCCGCAATTCGAGGCTGCGGCCGAGGCTGCGGCAAACGTCGCCGCCGCGAGCGCGCGTGCGCTCGCCGGGGAAGAACGCATCCTCGCCGCCCATGCCGCCGAGCAACGCCGCCTCGAGGTCGAGCGCCTGCGCTGGCGCGAGCGTGTCAACGATCAGCAACGCCAGTTGAACCACCTCGACGGCGAGATCAACGGACTCACCCGCGGCCGCCAGGCCCGAACCGCGCGCCTCGAGGAGCTTGCCGCCGCCCTGGAGTCATCTCGACACACACGGCCGGAACTGGCGGCCGTGCTCGAGCAGGCCGAAGGCCGCCTCCTTGCAGCCGAACTTGAGTCTCCGGAGGAGGAGGCCGAGCTGGGCGAGGTGGCACGTCGCCTCGTCGCCCTCGAAGAGGCCCGCGTCGACGCCCGGCTCAGGGTCCGCACGCTGGAGGGAAACCTCGAGCTCGTCGTGCGCGAGGCCCAGATCGCGGCATTCAAGATGGAAGAGCTGCGTACGAAGATGCCGATGGGACAGGCTCCGGAGGAAATCCCGGGCGGCAGAGCGCGCGAGCAGGAGATGCGCCGTCTTGAGCGCCGCCTCGACGAGATCGGGCCGACCAACCCCCTCGCCGCCTCCGAGCTTGCCGAGCTCGACCAGCGCTGCTCCACCCTCGAGCGGCAGCTCGAGGACATCGTCTCGGCGCGGAGGGACCTCGAGGAGCTCGTCGGGCGCCTTCGCGAGGAGGAGGACCGCCGCTACGACGCGGTCTTCGGCGCCGTGGCGGCGGGCTTCCAGGAATACTTCGGGGAGCTGACGGCCGGCGGCACGGCCACCCTCACGCACGTTGCGGGCGACGATGGGCCGCGAAGTGGGGTCGAGATCCTCGTCCGGCCGCCACGCAAGAAGCTCCAGAACATCACCCTGCTCAGTTCGGGGGAGCGTTCTCTCACTGCGCTGGCGCTCGTACTCGCCCTCGAGGAGGTCAATCCCAGCCCGTTCATGATCCTGGACGAGGTCGACGCCGCACTTGACGACGCCAACGTCGCCCGCTGCGGTGCGCTCCTGCAACGGCTGGGCCAAACCCGCCAGCTGCTTGTGATCACGCACAACCACGTCACGATGGCGAGCGCCAACTCCCTTTATGGAGTCCACCTCGACGAGAGTGGCCGCTCCAGCCTCGTCTCCGTCCGCCTGGACGACATCCGCCCCCGCGCCCGCCGGGCGGCGACCGCCTGACGCGCCGCCCCGATACATTCATCTGGTGTCCGAAGATCGCCAGGGTCTCTGGAGCCGCGTCGCGGCACGCACGCGGAACCTTTTCCAGGAGGGTTTTCGAGGCCTCGGCAGCCCTCTGGCGCCTGACTTTTATGAGTCGCTTGAAGAACTCCTGATCGCCGGCGACCTCGGACCAGCGAACGCAGTTCACCTGACCGAAGCCGTCAACAGGCAGCGGCCACGAACGCTCGCGGAGGTCCAGGCGGCTCTCGAGGAAGAGGTCGTGGCGATGCTTTCCACGGCGCCACGGACGCTGAACCTCGGTTCGATACCGGCGGTAGTCCTCGTCTCGGGGATCAACGGTGCGGGCAAGACCACGACCATCGGCAAGCTTGCCCACGGCCTCAAGAGTTCGGGCAGGCGCCCCCTCGTGGTTGCCGCCGACACTTTCCGGGCTGCCGGGATCGAGCAAATGTTGGCCTGGGCCGATCGTGCCGGCGTCGATTCATTTGCCGGCAAGGCCGGTGGCGACGCCGCCGCCGCCGCCTTCGACGGCATCCAGGCGGCGCGCAGCCGAGGCCATGACACCGTTCTCATCGACACCGCGGGCCGCCTCCAGACGCAGCACAACCTCATCGAGGAGCTCAAGAAGGTGAATCGAGTGGTGGGCAAGGCCCTCGAAGGAGCGCCGCATGAGTCGCTGCTCGTGCTCGACTCCAGCCTCGGTCAAAACAGTCTCGTCCAGGCCCGGGTGTTCCACCGGGCACTCGACCTCACGGGCCTCGTTCTGGCCAAGATGGACGGCACGGCAAAGGGGGGCGCGGTGATCGCGATCGAGACGGAACTCCAGGTGCCTGCCAAGCTGATGGGACTCGGGGAGAAGATCACCGACCTCTACGCCTTCGACCCGCGCTGGTTCGCCCGCACGCTGTTCGCGCCCACCATCGGCTCATGAGCCTGCTGCCCGCCGGCGCGGCGCTTGCCTTCTTCTTTGTCGCGGCCCTCGTGCTGGCCGCGACCCCTGGGCCCTCGGTGCTCTATATCGTGTCGCGCAGCATCGACCAGGGTCGCCTGGCAGGGCTCGTGTCGGTACTCGGCGTGTGGGTGGCGACAGTTGGCCATGTCGCGGCGGCGGCGCTCGGCGTCTCGGCGCTGCTGGCCGCCTCCAACTTCGCGTTCAGCATCCTGAAGTACGCCGGCGCGGCCTACCTCATTTACCTGGGGATCCGCAGGCTCCTCAGCCGCGACGAGGCGATGAGCTTCGAAGCGCCTCCGCGCAAGTCGCTCGGCAGGCTCTTCCGGGACGGTTTCCTCGTGAACCTCTTCAACCCCAAGACAGCGCTCTTCTTCTATGCGTTCCTGCCCCAGTTCGCCGACCCGGCACGGGGTCCGATCCCGCTCCAGATCGTGGTCCTCGGTGTCCTCGCGACGCTCGTGGCGCTGGCCAGCGACGCGACCTACGCGGCGGCGGCCGGGACGGCGGGGGACTGGCTTCGCGGAAGCCGGCGCTACCGCCAGGTCGTTCGTTTTGGTTCCGGCTCGGTGTACGTGGGGCTCGGGGTCGGCGCCCTCCTAGTTAGCCCGGGATCATCTAGGTAGGCGCCGGAGCAACGGCCCTGGCTGGACGGCGGACCAGTCAGGCTCGTCCCGCAAGCTCCAGGAGCAGCGCGTGAACCTCTGGGCCGCCGGCGATGATATCGCCGCTCCGGGCCCATTGGTCACCGCCTTCCCAGTCGGTGACCATTCCGCCGACTTCGAGCACGAGGCAGGCGCCGGCGGCCACGTCCCACATACCGAGGTTGAGGTCGAAGAAACCATCGAATGTGCCCGCCGCCGTCCAGGCGAGATCGAGGGAGGCGGCTCCGGGGCGGCGCAGGTCCTCAAGGTCCTGGAGGGCGCCCAGCAGGACTGGTCGATAGCGGGGAAATCGTTGTTTGTTGCGGAATGGAAACCCGGTCGAAACGACCGCGTTTGCGGGTGCCATCGGCCGCATCCGTGGCAATGACCGGCCGTTCAGCGTGGCGCCTCGGCCTCGCGCGCAGGCGAATTCGAGGCCGAGGAATGGCGCGATGACCACGCCGATGCAGGGCGTCGCGCCTTCCATCAGGCCGACCGAAACGCCGACCACGGGCAGACCACGGGTGAAGTTCGTCGTGCCGTCCAGTGGATCCACCGCCCACATGCGCTCCGCGTGCTCGCCGCCGCCCTCCTCGGCGAGAACCGGTATGTCCGGCGTCAGGCGGCGCAGGACTGAAACGATCGCGGCCTCGCTGGCGATGTCGGTCGCCGTCACGTAGTCGCCGACGCCCTTCAGAGACGACTTGCCACCCGGCGTCGGAAGGCCGGTCCGGAGGAGGACCTCCGCGCCTGCGCGGGCCGCGCCAAGTGCCGCGGCGAACTCCCTGTCGAGTCCTCCTTTCAGGCTTCCGGCCCGAGCCCGAACATCGACTCGAGGTCGTGGGCGCTGAACTGCTGGAAGGCGACCATCGTGCTTGTCTTCTCGATTCCCTCGAGCTGGATGAGATGCTGGGTCATGAGTTCGGCGAGCTCCTCGTGCTCCCGCACGCGGATGATGGCGACAAAATCCCACTCGCCGGTCACGGTGTAGACCTCGGCGACGCCCTTGACGTCGGCCAGTTGCGGGCCGAGGATGCGCATCCCCTGGCGGTTGGCCTTGACAAGGATCACGGCGGTGACCATCGGCTGGAGTCTAACCTGCGAGCACAGATGCCGACTGTCCGCGACGACCCCGAGAGCCCGGACCCCGGCTTCGCCGAGCTCTACGCTTCACTTCCCGACGAGACTCGTCTCGAGCCCTGGCTGGGATGGGCGAAAACGGCATCGCCGCCCGTGCTCTACCTCGGGGTCGGGACCGGCCGGTTGGCGGCGCCGCTGGCGCGGGCAGGGGTCGAGCTCATCGGCGTCGACTCCCACCCCGGAATGCTGGAACGCCTCCGGGTGCGGCTGCCCGGCACGGAGCTGGTGGAGGGGCGGATCGAGGACCTCGACCTGCGGCGCCAATTCGACCTCGTCATAGTGCCCTCGAACATCCTCTGCACTGTTGAGCGATTACGCGCCGCGGCCCGCCATCTTGCCGCCGCTGGCCGCCTCGCCTTCCAACTCATGAATCCGCACTGGCTGGCCGCGGGAGCCTCCAGGGACGTCCGGGTCAGATCCCTTAACCGGGCAGAGGCCAGGATCGACGTCGCTTATCCGAATGGGACCGTCCAGGAGGCGCTGGTTCCCCTTCTGTGGCCGGAAGAAATCGACGACTTCCTCGGGCAGGCCGGCCTCCGGCTGCTCAGCCTCGACGGCGAGCCCGACGCCGAACTCGCTGAGAGCCCGACCTTCTACGCGCTCAGCTCGAAGCGGTTGCGGAGAGCCCAGATACCGTCGACATAGGTGCGGCTCGAGGGGTAGATCCCGTATTTTCGAGTCGCCGCTTCGCCCTGGTAGTACGCGCCGAGGGCCAGCTTGGGATCGCCGAACTCGACCAGGTAGCGGTGAAGCAGCGCGGCTCCGACCTCGGCGTTGTCCGTGGGGTTGTGGAGGTCCACCTTTCTCCCGAGAAGGCTGGGCCCGGCCCAGGTTGCCGTTGCGGGCAGGACCTGCATCATGCCGATCGCGCCGTCGCGCGACACGATGTTGGGGTTCCAGCCGCTCTCCCACCAAGAGACGGCCAGGATGAAGCTCGGGCGCACGCCATGGTGGTCAGCGGCGGCGATGAGAATGGCACGGGCGGTGTTCGGGTCGAGGGTGTTCGTCAGGGGGTGGCTTGCGGGGGCTGGGACGGCCGGGGCGGCGGCCGGACCCGGCAGCGTCAGGGTCTGACCCGGGTAGATGAGGTCGGGGTTCGCCACCGAGTTGGCCTGAAGCAGCTTCTGGAGACTGACGCCGGCTTGATGCGAGATGCTCCAGAGCGAGTCACCGGGGCGCACGACGTACTGCTGAGCGAGGGCGGTGGCGGGACTCACGACGATGAAGAAAATCGCAAGCGGGAGGGCGGCAAGACGTAGCAGCTTGGCAGGCATGCCGTCATTAAACACATACCGTGACCGCTTGCGGCAACTTTTCGTCGGTTGGCTCCCAACTTTTCGTAGCTTGGCTCGAAGGAAAGGCTTCTTCACCGCAGGGTGACCGGATCCGCGCCTTCGTTCCTGAGTTCCCGGGTGTTCCAGGGACAAAGACTTCCGGGGAGTCCGGATTGGTCATTCGGGTATTCTGTCAAGCCGTGGCACTTGACAGTCTCCAGGAGCGGGAACGGCAGATCGAGCTGCTCGAGCGCTACGGCTCACTTCTGACCCAGCACCAGCAGGACGTCCTCGACATGTACCTCCGGCGCGATTGGTCCCTCTCCGAAGTGGCGCAGCAGCAGGAGGTCTCCCGCGCCGCCGTCCACGACCTCGTGAAACGCTCGGTCGTGGCCCTCGAGGACCATGAACGTCGCCTCGGCCTCCTTGCCGAACGAGAGCAGCGTCGCGCCGCTCGCGAAGCCATCACGGCCGAACTGGCAGCGCTTCGCAAGCGGCTTGGTAAGGTCGAGACGGATCTCGAGAAGCTCTGATGTTCGACAGCCTCACCGAGCGCATCGGCAACGCCCTCAGGAAGATGAGCGGGCGTGGCGTCCTCAAGCCTGAGGACGTCGACGCGGCACTACGCGAGGTTCGCCTCGCCCTCCTCGAGGCCGACGTCAACTACAAGGTCGTCAAGGAGTTCGGAGAGCGCGTCAAGGCTCGCGCAATCGGCGCCGAGGTCCTTGAGAGCCTGAGCCCCGCGCAACAGGTCGTCAAGATCGTGCACGAAGAACTCGTGGGTCTTCTCGGTGGCTCGGCGGCCGGCCTCCGCTACTCGCCGCAACCCCCGACGGTGATTCTTCTCGCGGGTCTCCAGGGCTCGGGCAAGACGACGACGAGCGTGAAGCTCGCCCTCCTCGCCAAGCGTGAAGGACACCGTCCCCTGGTCGTCGGACTCGACCTTCGACGTCCTGCCGCCGTCGAGCAGTTGCGGATGCTTGCGGAGCGCGAAAAGCTCGGTTTCCACAGCGGCCAGGGCGCCGTCGAGGACATCGCGCGGAGCGCGATCTCGGAGGCCGCGCGGCTGGGCCAGGACGTGGTCATCCTCGACACGGCAGGCCGCCTCCAGGTCGACGAGGAGCTGATGGCAGAGCTTGTCCGCCTCAAAAAGGCCGTCACGGTCAGCGAGACGCTCCTGGTCGCGGACGCGATGACCGGCCAGGAGGCGGTCAACGTCGGCACCGCATTCGACCAGGCCTTGGGGATCGACGGCATCATCCTCACCAAGCTCGACGGCGACGCTCGTGGAGGCGCCGCCCTCTCGCTCCGTTTTGCCACGGGCCGCCAGGTGCGCTTTGTGGGAGTGGGCGAGAAGCCCACCGATCTCGAGCTCTTCCATCCCGACCGGATGGCAAGCCGGATCCTCGGGATGGGCGACATGTTGAGCCTCATCGAGCGTGCCGAGGCGACCGTCGACGTCGAAGCCGCGGCCAAACTCGAACGTAACGTACGCGCCGGCCGGATCTCATTCGAGGACCTCCTGCTGCAGATGCGCCAACTCAAGAGCCTCGGCTCGCTTGATCAGGTCATCGGGATGCTGCCCGGCGGGGCGCAGCTGAAGGGACAGGTCGCCGGTCCGGAAGCCGAGCGCGAGGTTGGCAAGATGGAGGCGATCATCCTCTCGATGACGAGCCAGGAGCGCCTCCACCCAAACGTGATCGACGGCTCGCGCAGGCGCCGGATCGCACGAGGCAGCGGCACCCAGGTCGCGGATGTGAACCGCGTCCTCAAGTCGCGGGAACAGATGGAACAGCTGATGAAGCAGTTCGCAGGGGGCCGTCGTGGCCCCGACCTGGGCCGGCTCATGGGCCGGCGCGGGCGTTAGCAGGGCTTTCGGTTCTGCTCAGTCGCATGCGGTCAGGAATTTCGGGAGGTGTCCGTTGGTAAAGATCAGGCTCAAGAGGATGGGGGCGAAGAAGCGTCCCTTTTACAGGTTGGTCGTCGCCGAGGCGCGCTCGCCGCGCGACGGCCGTTTCATCGAACAGGTCGGTTACTACGACCCGCTCACAGAACCGGCGACAGTGAAGATCGACGAGGAAAAGGTCATGAAGTGGCTTTCGACCGGGGCCCAGCCCTCGGACGCGGCCCGCGTACTTCTCAAGAGGGAGGGAATCCTTGAGCGACATGCAGCAAGAAAGTCGGCAGTCAAGGCCTGACCGCTTTGAGGGCGGCGGGCGCGACAGGGGATTTGGCGGAGGCCGGGGGTCCGACCGCGGCTTCAGCGGCCCACCGGGGCCGCCCGTCGACTACAAGAGTCTCGTCGAGTTCATCGCCAGGTCCATCGCCGAAGAGCCGGACCAGGTCCAGGTGAATGCCGTGGATCGTGGTCGGGGCACTCTTTCGGTCACCGTGAAGATGGCGGAAGGCGATATCGGCAAGCTCATCGGCAAGTCCGGCCGCAACATTGAAGCGCTCCGGTCGCTGGTCCGCGCCGCATCGTTGCGCGAGCGCCGGCGCGTCTTCGTGGATCTGGCCTAGTGGGCGGCCTGCGAGAAGCCCTTAGGGCCGCTTCGCCGGCAGCCGCGACATCTCCTTCCGAGGCGACGCGCTAGCAGTGTCCGAGAAGAAGACGATGGTCCGCGTCGGGCACGTGGTCGGCCCCTTCGGAGTCCAGGGGGCCGTCAAGGTCAAATCCTTGACGGACTTCAAGGATCGCTTCGAAGCGGGCTCGGAACTCTACCTCGAGGGCCTCGTCCGGGAGGTGGAGTGGTCGCGTCATGGCGCCGGGGCGGTGATCGTCAAGCTCGTCGGCGTTAACGACCGCACGCTTGCGGAGCTTCTCCGCGGCCTCTACCTGGAGATCCCGTCGGAGTCGGTCCGGCGGCTCTCCGACGGCCATTTCTATCACCACCAGCTGATCGGCCTTGATGTCGTCACCGAGTCTGGCCATGAGCTTGGCAAGATTGACAACGTTCTCGAACGGCCAGCCAACGACGTCTGGGTCGCCGGTAGGGACGGTATCGAGCGCCTCATCCCCGCAATCCGGGAAGTCGTTCTCCAGGTCGACCTCGAGGCCGGCCGCGTCACCGTGGCCGACTGGATCGCCGAACCGGAAGAGGTTGGGTAGCGCAGCATGCCGCTCCGCTTCGACATCGTGAGCATCTTTCCTGGCGTCTTTGAGCCGGCCTTCCGATTCGGGGTGGTTGGGCGCGGGATCAGCCGCGGACTGCTCTCGCTTGAGGCGCACGACCTCCGCGACTACACGGACGACCGCCACCGCCAGGTCGACGACTCACCCTTCGGAGGAGGGCCCGGGATGGTCATGAAGCCGCAGCCGCTCTTTGCTGCTGTTGACGCCATCCGGGCTGGTAACCCGGGTCCGGTGCTGATCACCGAGCCTTGGGGCGAGAGGCTGACCCAGGCCCTCGTACGAGAATTGGCAACGGAGCCAGGGCTGATCATCCTCTGCGGCCGCTATGAGGGAATGGACGACCGCGTGCGCGCCGGGCTGGGCGCCCGCGAAATTTCGATCGGCGACTACGTACTGAGCGGGGGTGAGCTGCCCGCGATGGTGATCATCGACGCTGTGGCTCGTCTCATCCCCGGCGTTGTCGGCGACGATGAGTCGCTCCAGAACGACTCTTTCGTCACCAGCCTGCACGGCCATCCCCAATACACTCGACCGGCGGAGTTCCGGGGCCTCAAGGTCCCCGAGGTGCTCCTGTCCGGGAACCACCAGGAAATTCAGGCCTGGCGCCGCCAGGAGGCGGAACGGCGGACGCACGCCCGCGCCGGTCATTCGAGGGAGAACGAAGCATGAATCTGATCGACCAGTTGCAGAAAGAACAGGAGAAGGAGTCCGTGCCGGAGCTCCGCACAGGCGATACCGTGCGTGTGCACGCCAAGGTCGTGGAAGGCACTCGCGAGCGCATCCAGGTGTTCGAGGGCACCGTCATTCGCGTCACCAACGGAGGGCTTCGGCGCAACTTCACCGTGCGTCGCGTCACCCATGGCGTAGGCGTCGAGCGCACTTTCCTCGTTCATTCGCCGCGCATCGACAAGATCGAGGTGCTGCGCCACGGCCAGGTCCGCCAGGCTCGCCTCTACTACCTCCGCGACAAGATCGGCAAGGAAGGCAGGATCAAGGAGCGACGCGCCAAGGTGCCCGCCACCGCCACGGCCGCGGCGAAGAGGGAGTCGACTGCTGCGGCCCCCACGCAGGCGGCCAAGCCCGCTCCGAAGACGACTGCCAAGGCGGCTACAAAGGCGACGGCGAAGAAGTAACTCCCAGAAGCCGCCGCGCCTTTTCCTCGTCTCTTCCGAACCGCAGAGATCGGTCGTTAGGCTTTCTCAGGAGATGACCAAACACACCCGGCGTCCCTACCTCTGGGCGTCGGAGCGTGTCGCTCGGCAGATGGGCTTTGAGGCGGTGGCAGGCATTGACGAGGTCGGGCTCGGCCCCCTTGCCGGACCTGTCGTGGCCGGCGCCGTGGTGTTGCCGATGGGCTGCCGGCTCCCCGGGATCGCCGACTCCAAGAAGCTGAGCCACGTCCAGAGGGTGAAGCTCGACAGGATGATCCGGCGTCGTGCGACCGCGGTCGGCATCGGCCAGGCGACCTCCCACGAACTCGACCGGGTCGGGATGACGAGGGCGCGACAGGTCGCCATGGAGCGAGCGATCGTCGCGCTCGGCATCCCGGTGGAGTACCTGCTGATCGACGCCTTCGACATCCCCGGCTCGCGACTTCCGCAGCTGGCGGTCGTCAGAGGCGATGCCGTTTGCATCTCGATCATGGCCGCCAGCATCGTCGCCAAGGTCCACCGCGACCTGCAGATGATCGAGTACGACCTCGAGTTCCCGGGGTATGGCTTCGCGCTTCACAAGGGCTACGCCACGGCGCACCACCGGGAGGCCATTCGGCACCTCGGTCCCAGTCCGATCCACCGCATCTCCTGGCAGCGTGTTCGCCAGCTCGCCGCGATTGCCGCGAGCGGGATGCCTCACGGCGCCGTTGATGACGCCGGCGAATGCTGAAGAGGCATCGGCTCGGGCTGGACGGCGAGGCGATCGCGGCCGACCGCCTCGCAGAATCCGGTTACGAGATCATCGGGCGCAGGTTTGCCTGCCGCCGCGGCGACATCGACCTGGTCTGCCGGCAGGGTGACGCGATTGTCCTCGTCGAGGTCAAGACGCGCGCCGGCTCCGCCTTCGGAAGCGGCGCCGACGTCATCTCCGACGTGAAGCGGCGCGCTCTCGCCGCCTGTGCCGCCGAGTACCGTGCGATGACCGGCTGGCGTGGCCCTATTCGCTTTCTTCTCGCCTCCGTACGGCTTGGGTACGGCGGAGCCGAGGCCGGAGTCGAGCTCCTGGCTGATGCAATCTGCTGAGGGGCCGACGCCCCGGCCGGCCGCCCGGATCATCCTCATCGACGGTGCCGAGCGCATCCTCCTGTTCAGGTTCGTTAACCCGACCAGCGGCCGCTCCTGGTGGATTACGCCCGGTGGCGGCCTCGAACCCGGGGAGACGCATCGCGCGGCGGCCCGGCGTGAGCTTCGCGAAGAGACCGGGCTGACCGGGGTCAGGCTCAGCCGCTGCGTGTGGCGTCGGGAGCACCAGTTCACCTGGCTGGGCCGCCACCTCCTCCAGCAGGAGCGTTTTTTCGTGGCGCGCGTCGCGAACTGGACCGTCGACTACACGGAGCACACCGAAGAGGAGCTGATTGTGATCGCCGAGCATCGGTGGTGGTCCATCGACGAGATCCGCGCTTCAAGCGATCTGTTTGCGCCACGCCTTCTCGCCGACCACCTGGCACCGATCCTCGCCGGGGAGCTTCCAAAGCGCCCGCTCAGACTGGAGTGAAAGCCCTCAGAACGGGAAGCGAGTGAGGTAGTAGCTCTGCGAATCCATCGGAGTCCGGCCGGCGAGGACGACGCGCGGTCGCAATCGCATGCACTCGGTCGGGTGGACGTCGCTCCGGAGCCCGTTGAAGATGGGGAAGCGAAGCGTGCCGTCCGGCGACCATTCGGAATATCGGACGCTGATCACGATCTCGGGCCGGCACCAGCGGATCGGCGCAGTCATGACGGGTGGCGGTTCGAGGGGGCTCTCAGCGACCTCGAGTGTGCGCAGTTGCCGAGCGATCGACTGCCTGGTCTCGGCGTCGAAGCCACCTCCAAGAGTTCCGCATGGAAGCAGCCGGCCCGCCTCGTAGAAGGCGACCAGGAGGGCGTCGAACGGCTCGGACCCTGTCCACCCGGCGACGACGAAGTTGTCCGATTTGACCGCTTTGACGTCGAGCCAGAAAGGGCTCCGCTGCCCCGGGACGTAAAGGCTGTTGCGATGCTTCGCCATGACGCCCTCGAGGCCCTGCTCGAGACACGCCTCGAACAGCTCGACGCCCTCCTTGTCAATATGGCGCGGCGCGTATATGTGGCGCCCCGGCTGAACGATCTTGCGCAGCTTTCCCTTGCGCTTGAAGAGAGGTTGTTTCAGCCACGAGCGCCCTTCGAGGTAGAGAAGGTCGAAGGCGAGAAAGGACGCCGGCCGTTGGTCCTCGCCGGGGACGCCGGTCAGGCGCTCGCGAAGCAGGATCGGGTCGGGACGTCCCTCGCTGTCCGTCGCGACGAGGGCTCCGTCGAGCACAGTGCCCGGTGGCACATGGCCGGCCATGCTGTGGAACTCGGGAAACCGATACGTGATATCGCGAAGGCTCCGGTCCTGGAGACGGACGCTGCCGTCGGGGGCCACGAAAAGGAGGGTCCGGAGGCCGTCCCACTTTACCTCGAAGTAGTAGAGGGGATCGCTGAATGGGGCTTCGGCGGCCACGGCCTGCATCGGCCGGAGAGCGGTCGGAAAGCCCCCGAGCTCGATCGACAGCTGGTCAGCGGTCACGACTTCAACCTTAGCGAGAGGCAGTCGGTGGCTCCGCTCGGGCGCGGGGGAGAATAGGGACTGACATGCTCTGGGGAGACTTCGAGCTGCACGCCCTGGTCGCGACCAGAATGAAGTTCGACGGCGGCCTCGTGTTCGGTGTCGTGCCCAAGGTCGTCTGGTCACGCTTCAAGGCCGCCGACGACCTCAACCTTGTCGAGATGGCCTGTGTGGCGATGATCGTCCGACTTCGCGGCAAGGTGATCATCTGCGAGACCGGGATCGGGACCAAGCTCGATGAGAAACGCGCGCGCCAGGTCGACCTGCGCCAGCCGGAGGGGATGTTGAC
>JAYUBK010000317.1:0-3065 GCA_043740835.1 Chloroflexota bacterium | reverse complement strand
CCGTTGCCGTCGCCGCCTCGCCGTCGCCTGCGCCCTCCGGGTCGCCGGCCGCGGGCGGGGCCCTCCCCGGCGACCCGACGAAGGGCCTGGCCCTCTACAACAGTTCCGGCTGCTCCGCCTGCCATGGAGCCAACCTCGAGGGTGGCATCGGAGCTCGCCTGAAGCCTCTGGAGAACCTCGGCAACACGGCGAACCCCGCCGATCCCACCTACCTGATCATGGTGCTCAACAACGGCCTCCAGGGAGCCGGCAAGTACCAGGCGGCGATGCCGGCCAAGGGCGGCAAGACCACGCTCAGCGACCAGGACGTCAAGGACATCACGGCCTACCTCATCAACATCCAGAAGGACACCGGTCCCGCCACCCTGTCGGCCGGGGAGCTGGCCAAGAGCAACGTCACCTGGGTGACGATCGGCGTGCTCGTGATGGTCGGCCTCACATTTCTCCTCTCGAAGTACAACATGCGGTGGATCGCCCGCAAGGTAGCAGCACGTCGGACTGGCGGCCGGGTCTGACCAACGGCTGAGGAACCGCGGGAGCGGGTTCTCAGACACTGCGGCGGCTGGCTGAACTAGTTGAGTCGCACCTAGTTGTAGGCCTTCGTCAGCTGCTGCCAGATCGTCTCGTCGTTGACTGCCACGGCCGCGTCTGCACCGGCGGCGATTCGGACCGCGGCACGGCGCCGGGCGGCGTCATCAAGGTCCGGGTAGCCCGCGGTCAATTCATCGAAGACTTCAGACTCGTTGTACTTGTTCATCACTTGGCTCTCGTCTCGGTTTTGGCCTGGTTGTTGGCCTGGTTCGTGCTGATGGCCTGAGGAATGCCCCAATCGCTGTCTCGCTTTCGGTGACTATAACGGCAAAAAAGCGAAACCTCCGCTCTTCTTGGAGACGGGGATTTGGAAGCGGGGATTTCGCGCGGGCTCCGCTTCTTACCGAAGCGCGCCGTTCCCACCCCTACAAGGGCGAGGCCAAAATCAATCCTGCGATTGTCGCAAGTGCGTGTATTGGGCCAGGCGCCTGATTAGGCATCCCGCTCGATCAGGACCCGCCTCTCGTGGCCACAATCGGGACAGGCATACATGCCGACCAGTTGCGCGGGTCGGGCAGCGTCGGTGTGCAGGCTGTGCAGGGTCATGGAAACCGCGGACTCGTGGCGTGCGCATTGTGGCTGCTCATGAATCGTCACGCGGACAAGACTAGAGCCGAGCCGTCTGCCGTTCTAGTCGTCGGCTCACAAAGGAGTGTGGCGATTTGTTAGGCGCGCCCACTAATGTTGACGCGTGTCACGAATCGACTCCGGGCAGCATCTTGAGGGTCTCACCCCCGCTCCGACGGTGCGTGAGGCGATGCAGCTCGAGGGCTTCACGCTCTGCGAGCTCGTGGCGGGGGCCGGGGGCCTGGACCGGGCCATCGAGTGGGTTCGAGTCATCGAAACGCCCGAGACGGCGCGCAAGGCCCGGCCCGGCGAACTCCTGCTCACGACCGCCTTCCCGATCCGCGACGACCCCGTTGCCCAGGTCGAACTGATCTCGACGATCGCCGCTGTCGGTGGCGCGGGCCTCGTCGTCAAGCCGGGGCTCTACCTCGACAGTCTTCCGGCGGGCATGGCCGAGGCGGCCGACAGGCACGGGATCCCGCTCTTCACGCTGAGCCAGGACATCCCCTGGGTCGACCTCATGGCGCCGCTCCTCGAGCGCATCATCAACGCCGAGCACGCGCGCCTGAAGCAGTCGATGCGGATCCACCGGCGTTTCACTGAGCTGGCGCTCGACGGCAAGGGCATCGAGGACATCTGCAAGGCCCTTGCGGAGTTGGTGGGGAGCGCGGTCGTCGTGGAGGATGCGACCTTCCATTTGCTTGCTCATGCCGGCGGCTCCGACGTCGACAGGCACCGCCGGGACACCATCACGCGGCATGGGACTCCGCCGCGCGTCCTCTACGACCCGGGAATCCAGCGCATGCTGCGCGAGGTCGAGGCCAACCGCGGCCCCATGAAGGTCCCGCCGTTCCCAAAGCTCGGGATGGACCGCGACCGGATCATCGCCCCGATCACCGCCGCCCGCCAATTGCTCGGCTTCATCTCGGTGATCGACCACCCGCCGGAGTCCGAGGAGATGGCGTTCATGGCCGTTGAGCACGCCGCAACGGTCGTCGCGCTCGCGCTGATGAAAGAGCGGGAAGTGGCGGCAGCCGAGTCATCCGTGCGCGGCGAATTCCTCGAGGACCTGACCCAGGGCACCTACGGCGACGAGGC
Organism: Chloroflexota bacterium; assembly: GCA_043740835.1. GTDB lineage: Bacteria > Chloroflexota > Dormibacteria > Dormibacterales > Dormibacteraceae > JAYUBK01. The sequence goes on along the minus strand of JAYUBK010000317.1, from coordinate 809 downwards.
TGCCGCCCTGCGCCGCTCGCGCCACCTCGGCTACCCGATGGCCGGCAACCACGTGCTCCTGATCGTCGACATCGACGATTTTCGCGGCTTCCACCGTTCCCGGCAGCTGACCGAGGACATGATCCAGGCGCTGAAGCGTGACTTCACTCGCCGGGTGGGCGGAGTCATCAGGCGCACCTTTCCTAAGGCACTTGTCGGGAGCCGCTCGGATAGCGTCGTCGGGCTCCTTCCGCTGGGAGCCGAGAGCGTGGGCCACGAAGCCCGGGTGAGAGCGCTGGGCACCCAGATCAGAGAAACCATCGCCGAGTGGAAGGCGGGGTTCACCGTTTCGGTCGGCTACAGCGCTCCAGCAGCGGCCCCCGCGGACATCGCAGCCGCCCACCGGGAGGTGCGGAGCGTGATGGAGACGCTCACCCGTTTCGGCCGCCGGGACCAGGTCGTGGCGGCGGCGGATCTTGGCGTCACAGGCCTTCTGGCGGGAATGGCTGACGAGCGCCTTGTCGAATTCGCACAGCGCCACCTCAGCACTCTTGTAGAGCACGACCGCAAGCGCAACGGCAATCTGTTGGAGACTCTCCGCGCCTACCTTGAGGAGGGCGAGCAGCAGGCGGCCGCCCGTCGCCTCGGCGTTCACCCGAACACCCTCCGCTACCGCCTCGACAGGGTCGCCGAGATCAGCGGCGCGGACCTGTCGAACGCCGAAACGCGCCTGAATCTCTCTGTTGCGCTGCGGGTGCAGGGCCTCTTGGACTTGTAACCAGTCCACCAAGCATCACGGTATCCGTTGGTGCGGGACGACTAGGCTCGTC
>JAYUBK010000316.1:0-3077 GCA_043740835.1 Chloroflexota bacterium | reverse complement strand
GGGGTCGGTCGAAAGCCTTTTCGCCATGAATCCGGGGAAGGTCGCCGCGCTCATCATCGAACCCGTCGCCGCCAACATGGGAGTGATCCCACCCGCGGCGGGTTTCCTGGAGGGATTGCGCAGGCTCACCCGTCGGGAGGGCGCCCTGCTCATTTTCGATGAGGTGATCACGGGCTTTCGGGTCGCGCCCGGCGGAGCGCAGGAGCTGTACGGGGTTCGGCCGGACCTGACCGTTCTCGGAAAGATCATCGGCGGAGGTCTCCCCGTCGGCGCCTATGGCGGTCGTGCCGACCTGATGGACCTCGTGGCGCCCGCAGGCCCGGTGTACCAGGCAGGCACGCTGTCGGGCCACCCCGTCGTGATGGCCGCGGGAGAGGCGACGCTCCGGCTCCTCGACGCGACTCTCTATGCGACCGTGGAGGGGCGTGGCGCGCGCCTTGCCGCAGGCCTTGCCTGCCAAGGCCGCTCGGTCACCCGAGTCGGCTCGCTTCTGACTCTCTTCTTTCGCTCAACGCCCCCGCGCGACTTCGCCGACGCCAAGAGAAGTGACGTCGCCGCCTTCGGCCGATTCCACACCTCCCTGCGCGCCGCCGGCGTGCTCGTGGCGCCATCGCAGTTCGAGGCCTGGTTCCTCTCCGCCGCCCATACCGACGCTGACATCGACGCCACCCTGGAGGTCCTCGCTTGAGTCGCTTTCTAGATGCCGCCAACCACCGGCCGGTGGATCGGACACCCGTTTGGTTCATGCGTCAGGCGGGTCGCTCCCTTCCTGAGTACCGCAAGCTGCGCGAACGCTGGAAGCTGGTGGACATAGTCGCGCAGCCCGAGTTGTGCGCCGAGGTCACCCTGCAGCCGGTCCGCCGGTTCGGCGTCGACGCGGCGGTGATGTTCGCCGACATCATGCTGCCGCTGAAGGGCATGGGCGTCGACTTCGAGCTCGTCGAGGACGTCGGTCCCGTGATCGCCTCCCCGATTCGTTCTGCCGCGGACGTCGAGCGTCTGCTGGTGCCGCCGGCAGAGGAATCGGTGCCGCACGTCCTCGCGGCGGTGCGCCAGGTCGTCGCCGAGTCGCCGGTACCCGTGATCTGTTTTTCGGGGGCGCCGTTCACCCTCGCCAGCTACATGATCGAGGGCCGGCCGAGCCGCGAGTGGAAGCTGACGAAACAATTCATGTACTCGGAGCCGAAAGCCTGGGACATGCTCCTCGCCAAGCTTGCCGACATGGCCGCCGACTACCTGAGAGCGCAGGTCGAAGCCGGGGCGTCCGCAATCCAGCTGTTCGACAGCTGGGTCGGCGCCCTGGGCGTCGAGGACTACGAGGAGCGGGTCGCACCGCACACGCGGACGATCTTTTCCAAGACTGCCGCGCTCGGCGTGCCGAGAGTTCATTTCGGAGTGAACACAGCTGGGCTGCTGGAGTCCATCGCCGCCACCGGGCCCGACATCGTGTCCCTCGACTGGCACGTTCCCCTGGATATCGGCTGGGAACGCGTCGGGTTCGACCGAGGGGTGCAGGGTAACCTCGATCCGATGCTCATGCTCGCGCCCGCGGACGTGCTGCGCAGTCGAACCCGCGATGTCCTGCGCAGGGCGGCCGGTCGGCCCGGACACATCTTCAACCTGGGCCACGGCGTGATGCCGGACACCCCGCTCGCGTCGCTGCAACTTGTCGTCGAGACAGTGCACGAGGGAGTAACCGCCGATGTCTAAAACGGGACTTCTCTGCATGGCTTACGGAACCCCGGCCTCGGAAGCGGATATCGAGGCGTACTACACGCACATCCGCGGAGGACGGCCGCCCTCGCCCGAGGTCCTGGAGGACCTCGTCTCCCGCTACCGCGCGATCGGAGGCTCGCCGCTCGATGGCATTACGCGCGCCCAGGCCACCGCACTCGGTGCCGCACTGGACCTACCCGTGTTCGTGGGGATGAAGCACGCACCGCCATTCATCGAGGACGCGATCGCCGAAGCCCGCGAAGCCGGAATGGGGCGCCTGGTCGGCCTACCCCTGGCGCCCCATTACGCCCGCATGAGCCTGGGCGGCTATCGTCGGGCAATCGACGCCGCCTGGGATCGCGATCTCATTTTCATCCCTGGCTTCCACGACCACCCGGCCTTCATCGAAGCCGTCTGCGGACTCCTCCGTGAAGCGCTTTCCGACTTCGCGCCCGAGAGACTTTTCTTCAGCGCCCACAGCCTTCCCCAACGGATCATCGCCGAGGGGGACGGCTACTACGACCAGCTCCTCACCAGCTGCCGACTGGTCGAGAAGTCAACGGATCTGCCGCCCTGGGAGTTCGCATTTCAGTCGGCGAGCACAACCGGAGAGCCGTGGCTGGGCCCGGATCTCCTCGAGGCGATGGCCAGATCCGGCGCGAAGAAGATCCTGGTCTGTTCGATCGGGTTCGTCGCGGACCATCTCGAAGTCGTCTATGACCTCGACATCGAAGCGCAGAACTTCGCCGAGCGAGAGGGGATCGAGTTGCGACGGACCGCGTCCTTCAACGATCGCCCAGAGTTCATCGCGGCCCTCGCCGCAGTTGTAAGGGACAACCTCGCGGCCGACTGAGACACAGGAAATCGAGGGCGACCGGCGTTAGATTGCCCAGCAATGCCGAGCTTTTCCGGCCTCTTCGCCAGGGCTCCCGAGGGGCCCCTCCGGATACCGGTCGATTCCACCGTCGCCCTCGGCTTCGCCGTCTACTACGTTCCGGGCTACCCGCCCCTCGGCGGCGCCGAATTGCGGCTAGCGTTGCCGGCCTGGCTGTCCGAGAACATGGCGGAACCCCTGCGGGGTGCTGTGACGCAGTTCGCGGCGGGGGAGGGGCTGCTCTACACCGACGATCTCCAGCGTGGCGCCGTCCCCCTGCCGCCGTACGACCTCCTTCGCTCCGAGGGTGCGAGCGAGGAGGAGTTGAAGCGCCTCGAGAAGGGTTACCAGCTCGTGATCGTCAGCGCCCGGGACGAAAACCGGGTTCCTCGCTTCGGCCTCTGGACGGCCCTCGCGGGAGCGATGGCCGCCGCCGACGCCTTGAACGGCGTCGCCTACGACCCCGCGCGGATGTCCGTGATCGCGC
>JAYUBK010000315.1:0-10018 GCA_043740835.1 Chloroflexota bacterium | reverse complement strand
ATCCGAACGTCAAGGCGATCCGCCAATACCAGCTCTCCGCCCGGCGGGGTATGCCCTACCGTCCCGGACTGCGTCGCTCGCGGCCACCCGGCGCGGCCACCGCGTTTGCCGGCCTCCGCGACTACCTTCCCGGGGACGACATCCGCCGCATCAACTGGAAGGCGACGGCGCGCAGGGACCGGCCGGTGACAGTCGAGCTCGAGGCCGAGCGCGGCCAACAGGTGGTCATTCTCGTGGACTGCGGGCGACTGATGACAGCCCCCGCCGGCCACCTCAGCAAGCTCGATCACTCCATCAACGCGGCGCTGCTGCTCGGGTGGGTAGCTCAGCAACAGGGGGATCGAGTCGGTCTGGTCGCCTTCAGCGACAAGGTCGACCACTTCCTGGCGCCGGCGCGGGGCCCGGCCCAGATGAATCGGCTCAACGATCTCCTCTACGCGATCAGGGCACAGCCAGTCGAGCCCGACTTCGGCGAGGCGTTCACCCTTGTCAACCGGACGGTTACTCGCCGCTCGCTGGTGGTCGTGCTCACCGATCTCCTCGACCCGACCGCGTCGAGCGAGCTCGTCAGTCAGGCGCTCTGGTTGGGCAGGCGGCATCTCGTGCTGGTCGTTGCCATGGCCGACCCGGCGCTCGCGGCGGCACGCGACTCCGAGATCGACAGATCCGAGCGCGCCTACGAATGGGCCGCGGCCGAGGAGTTGCTGGCGGCTCGCCGGCGGAGCTTTGAGGCGCTGCGGCGGGGCGGCGTCATGAGTCTCGACGTGGCTGCCGGCGAGCTCAGCCCGGCTCTTGTCGAACGGTACCTGGAGTTGAAGGAGCGGGCGCTGCTGTAGCTCGCGGGGCGCCCTCGCTCACTGACGGTTGGCGGGCTGCGCCAAGCAGGTAGCCGTAGAGGAGGGCGCCGGTAAGCAAGCCGACGGAAACCTTCAGGAGCGAGGGAGCGCCTGATGGGCTGAGGTTTCCCTCAATCGTCCCCGCGACGATCAGTAAAGGGGCGAGGCCACCGAGGAGGACAAAGGCGCGGCGGCCGGCGATTCCCAAAGCATCGGCCCGACGATAGGCCCCAGGGACGAGGACCGACCACCCGATCATGAGGCCGGCTGCACCGGCGGCGACAACGATCGAGAGCTCGAGAACCCCATGTCCGATGACGAAGTCCCAGAGCAGGTCCTGCACGCCATAGAGGTATGTGACACCAAAGATCCCGCCGAGGTGAATCCCGTTGTTGACCAGGACGAAGATCGTCGGCAGCCCGAAAACGATGCCTCCCGCGAAGGCGAGGATGGCGACGTTGATGTTGTTGGTCATGATCAGGCCCGCCTCGAAGGGCCTGTCCTCGGGCCTGATGTTGGTCCACGTCCGGTGCTGTTGGACCTGTTGGAGGATCGCCGGAGGTGCCACGCTGTATTGCAGGTCAGGTTTGGCGATGACCATGAAGAAGGCGATGACGGCCGGCACGAAGAGAAGCGCCGCCGAGGCTAGCAGGTAGCGCCAGGACGCACGATATGTGCGCGGCAGGGTTTGCAAGTAGAACTCCGCCAGGCGGCGGCGGACGTCGCCACCGCGGCGGTAGACGACCGAGTGGCCGCGGGCGACGAGACCGTTGAGGTAAAGCGCGACGCGCTCCTGCGGCCAGTCGCGGCGAGCCAGGGCGAGATCGGCCGTGGCCTCCCGGTACAGGGCCGCCAGCTCCATCACCTCCTGCGGACCGAGGCCGCCGAGTCGGCCCCGGCGGGCTCGCTTCAGCAACTCCTCCAGCCGTCCCCAAGCCTGACGCCGGCGGGCGACGAACTCGTCTGCGCGCATGCGCTGGAGCTTACCCCGGCGTCGCCGGATCGCCGCCCCTGGGCTAGAGTCGGCGCATGGGCCCGGACGAACTCGACGTCGCGTACGGCGATGAGCTCGTGGTCGCCACGCCCGAGATGGTCACCTTCGACTACCAACTGGCGGGTATCGGCTCGCGGATCATGGCCCAGGTAATCGACTTTCCGATCCAGATTCTCCTTCTCCTGGTGGCTCTGTTCGGAAGCGCGGCGCTCGGCGCGCTGATCGGTAACGGAAACCTCGCGATCCTGATTGCGCTGGCCACGGCATTCGTACTCGTCTGGGGTTATTACATCGTCAGCGAAGCCGTCTGGTCGGGCCAGACCGTGGGCAAGAAGGTTTTCGGCCTCCGGGTTGTCGGCGACCAGGGCGAGCCGATCCGTATCAGCCAGGCTTTCATCCGTAACCTCATCCGGATCGTCGACTTCCTGCCCGGCTTCTACGGTCTCGGGCTCGTCGTTCTTTTTATGAACGGCCGCGGCAAGCGCCTCGGCGACATGGCGGCAGGAACCGTTGTCGTGCGCGAGAAGGCGACCGTGAGGCTCCACCAGCTTGTCGCCCCGGCGCAAACGCGGGATGCCCTGCCTGCACGCGCAGACCCGGTCGAGCACCAGCTCCTGCGCGGGCTCGACGCCGACCTCCGCCAGTTCGTCCAGTCCTATGCCTACCGACGACCGTGGATCGACCCCTGGCGCCGGCACGTGCTCGCGACCGCGGCGGAGCCGGCCCTTCGGCGGGCCCTGCCCGGTATCGTCGCGACCCAGGGACCGCAGGCAGCCCTCGACCAGCTGGCCGATCTCACCGTCGCGGCGACGCCGCGAAGCAGCCCCTGAGAAGCAAGCTTTCGCCGGCGCGGCCGTTTCCATCGATGCCCGCCTCGGCGGAAAAACCAACCTTGAGCACCCTTCGAGCCATGTCCACGGCCCTGGCGGCAGCCCTCCTGCTGGCCGTCGCTCCCGGAGCCCATCCGGCGCATGCGGCCGCCCCGCTGCCGCTCCCCGCCGACCGGCTTCACTTCGGCGTTTCCAACGGTCCGGACAGCCTCGACTGGATGACCGGCACCGGCGTTCCCTGGCGGTACCGCTATGCATACCTCGCGGGCGGAGTCAATACCGGGAGTGGCTGGCAGACATGGCAGGAGCCGGGCGCTCCCGGCCTCTACGCGACCCGCTACCTGGACTCCAGCCGCGGGGCCGGCTACATCCCCGTCTTTTCGTACTACATGCTTCTGCAGTCGAACCCGTCGACAGGCGCGGACGAGGCGGCCAGGGACTACAACAACCTCAACAACGCATCGACGATGACTGCCTATTACTCAGACTTCAAGCTGCTGATGCAGCGGGCCGGCGGGTATGGCGGCCCTCTCGTCGTACAGGTCGAACCAGACCTCTGGGGCTACCTGCAGCAGCGCTCAGGCAACACCACGCCTGACCGCGTTGCGGCAGCGGTGACCAGTTCCGGCAACCCCGAGGTCGCCGGCCTCCCGGACACCGCCCAGGGATTCGCCCAAGGGCTGCTGAGGATGCGCGACCGTTACGCGCCCAACGTCCAAATGGCGATCCACGCCTCGCTCTGGTCATCGATGCAGGACATCGGGAGCAGCACCGATCCCAACCTCGACCCTGTCGCCGAAGCCGCCAAGACCGTGACCTTCCTCAACGCTGCGGGCATCGCGGGCAATCCATATGGGACCACGTGGGACATCGTCTTTGACGACGTTGACGACCATGACGCCGCCTGGTGGGAGAAGCAGGGCAGGTCGCATTGGTGGGACCCCACGAACCGGCTCTTCCCGAACTTCAACCGTTACCTGGCCTGGGTCAGCGCCCTCCGGGCCGGCACCGGGCGGCCCCAGGTGGCCTGGCAGGTGCCTGTCGGCAACCAGTACTTCCTGACCGAGAACAACACCTGCGGCCACTACCAGGACAATGTCGCAGCCTATTTCCTATCCCATAGCGCCGACCTCTTTCAGGCCGGGCTGATCGCTGTCCTTTTCGGCGCCGGGAATGGGTGCCAGACGACCAACCAGGACAGCCAGGGTGACGGCATCACCAACAACAACGGCCTGCCGACGAGCGATGCCGGTGGTTGGTGCAACGCCTGCAACACCCACGTTTCGCAGTACGCGGACGACGACGGCGGTTTTCTCCGCGTCTTCGTCGGCCAGTACTACGTCACGGGTGGTCCAGTCACGGGTGGCGTGCCACGGGACAGTGGGCGGCCATGGACCGGCGGATCAGTGGCCGTGGGTGTCGCTGGCGGCGCCGACGCCTACTTCGCGGAGGGTTTCACAGGGGCAAATTTCCACGAATACCTCACCGTTCAGAACCTCTCGGGGGCGGACCAGGTCTTGCACGCCGATTTCCTCGCCGCCGACGGCAAGGTGACCGCGCGCAGCTACGGGATGCCGGCGGTCGGCCGACTGACGATCGACGTCAACCAGGACGTCGGTTCCTCGCTCTCATTGGGAGCTCACCTGCATTCCGCCGGGAACTTCGTCGCCGAGCGGCCGATGTATTTCAACTTCAACGGCTGGACAGGCGGCAGCGACGACATCGGCGCCGCGACCCCCGCCAGTTTGTTCTACTTCGCCGAGGGCCACACCGGCGCCAACTTCGCCGAGTACCTGACACTCCTCAACCCCGGCGCCGTCGACGCTCGCATTACGATCACCTATTCGCTGCCCAGCGGGCCCCTGCCCGACAGCGTCATCACAGTTGGCGCCCATAGCCGCGCGACGGTCTCTGTGAACGATGCCGTCGGCGCCGACAAGGACGTCGCGATGCGCGTCACCAGCACACAGCCCATTCTTGCCGAACGCCCGCTTTACTTCGACTTCAATGGCCTGACCGGCGGTCACGTCAGTCCCGGTTCGCGACAACCGACGACCGATCTCGTACTTGCGGAGGGCCACGTCGGTGATGGCTTCACGGAGTTCGTCACCGTGCTCAACCCGAACTCGCAGGTGGCGTCCGTCGACATCACGTTCTTCCTCGGGAGCGGAGCGCCGGTCCTCTCTCACCTGGATATCGGCCCTGGGGCCCGTGCCACGGTACCGGTGAACTCGGTTCTGCCGGCCGGCTCTGACGCGGCACTGTCCCTCCACTCCAACTTGCCCGTCGTGGCCGAGCGTCCGATGTACTTCTCGTACGGACCGGGCGCGTGGACCGGTGGCCACGTCGCCGTCGCGGTGCCGCCGAGTTCCGCGACTGCCTCCCATTTTGCCGAGGGCTTCGTGAACCCGAACTTCGCCGAGTGGTACACGGTTCTCAACCGGACCACCCAGGACGCGCCGGTGCAGATCTCCCTTTTCGACTCCAACGGCCACACCTGGACTGCCCTGATGGACGTTCCTGCGCTGAGCCGGCGGACGTTCTACGCAAACGACCTGCTGCCTCCGCTGACCTCCAACTCGGGCACCGTGACTTCGCTGACCGGCGTGCCGATCCTCGTCGAGCGGTCTCTCTACTTCTCGTACTAGAGGAGCGCTAGAGTCTTCGGCATGTGCAGGTCGATCAAGACCCTCCGGCGTGCCGAGGAGCCGGCCACCGAGGAGGAGATCCGGGCCGCCGCCCTCCAGTTCGTGCGCAAGGTAAGTGGGTTCCGCGCACCCTCCCGCGCCAATGCCGAGGCGTTCGACTCAGCCGTGGCGGCGATCGCCGAATCGTCGCGCAGACTCCTCGACGACCTCCGGGACCGAACTCCGGCGAAGGCTGCTCGATAGTCCTTTCGGCTTCACGGGTGAACTTCGACCCTGGCGAGGTCCGGGCTCTCACCTTCGACGTGTTCGGGACCCTTGTCGATTGGCGCGGATCCGTGGCCGACGAGGTGCGCAGGCTCGACCTCGGTGTCGACCCCGAGGCCTTCGCAGACGATTGGCGCGGGCTTTACCAGCCGTCGATGGACGGGGTCCGCAGCGGCGCTCGCGAGTGGACGAAGCTGGATGTCCTTCACCGGGAGTCACTCGATGAGCTGCTGGAGCGCCACGCCCTCGGCGATCGCCTCGACGCGGCTGCCCGCGCCGATCTCAACTTCGCCTGGCACCGCCTCCGTCCCTGGTCGGACAGCGCATCGGGCCTCACCCGGTTGCGCCGTGGGGTCATCACCGCGACTCTCTCCAACGGCAACCTTTCGCTGCTTGTCGACCTTGCCCGGTTCGGCGGGTTGGAGTTCGACGCCCTGCTTTCCGCGGAGCTCGCCCACGCGTACAAGCCGCTGCCGGCGGCCTACCTCACAGCCGCGTCGCTGCTGGGTCTGGAACCAGGCCAGGTGATGATGGTCGCCGCCCACCCGGACGACCTGCGGGCGGCCGCCTCCAATGGTCTTCGCACCGGCTACGTCGCGCGCAGTCATGAATACGGCCGGCCTTCCGAACACATCGACCCTGCGCCCGGTGTGTTCGATATCCAGGTGACGACCCTCCATGAGCTAGCCGACAGCCTTGGCATCTAGACTCTGAGATACATGTTTGCCCTCGTCGCCTCGCCGAGTGCGCCTGAGAAGGTCGCACTCCGCGAAGTCCCCGAAACCAGGCCCGATCGCTCGGAAACGATCGTCGAGGTCCGAGCGATCTCGGTCAACCGCGGCGAGGTCAACCGCCTTGCAACCGCGGCCGACGGCTGGCGCCCGGGCTGGGACATTGCGGGGGTTGTCCTTTCGACCGCCGTCGACGGATCGGGGCCGCCGCAGGGCAGCCGTGTCGTCGGCCTCTCCAACTTCGGTGGCTGGTGCGAGCGGCTGGCGATTCCAGCGTCGCAACTGGCGGTGATCCCGGAGGGGGTCACCTTCGCGTCGGCCTCCGCTCTGCCGGTGGCAGGCCTGACGGCGCTGCGGACGCTGCGTTTGGGAGGCCTGTTGCTCGACCGGCGGGTTCTCGTAACGGGAGCCGCGGGCGGCGTCGGCCGTTTCGCCATTCAGCTCGGATCCGCCGCGGGCGCCTGGGTCACCGCCGTCGTCGGGCGGCCCGAGAGGGGTGAGGGTCTTCAAAAGCTCGGCGCCGCGGAGGTCATCGTCGGAATCGACAACGCGGGCGGCCGCTACCACCTGGTGCTCGAGGCTGCCGGTGGGTCCTCCCTGGGAGCGGCACTGGGCAAGGTCGAGACCGGCGGCACTGTGGTGGCATTTGGCAACTCCTCAAAAGAATCGACCACCTTCATGACAAACGACTTTTACTTCCAGGCCGCTTCACTGCGCGGCTTCTTCCTACTCGGCGACACTCAGGGCAACCCCGCCGGCATCGATCTCGGCATCCTTCTCTCCCAGGTCGCATCCGGCAGGCTTGACCCGCAGGTATCACTGGAGCTGCCCTGGACGGAAGCCGCGCGCGCCCTCCGCGAGCTCCGCGAAAGGCGCCTTCCGGGCAAGGCGGTTCTCCTCGTCGGCAGTTAGAGCCACGTCACGGTCTTGGGCCGTGGAGCCGAAACGGCCTCGCAACTTCGAGTCAACCTGGCACGAGAACGGGCGTCGGCTCGTGGTAGAACCTTCGGATGGGAGACGGAGCCAAAGTCGGAGCAGGCGAGGAAGATCGGTCGGCACTCGTCGTTCGGGTGCCACGTCGGTTGATGCCGAGGCGGTGGGCCGGCTGCTCGATGATTTCAACAGGGAGTTCGACGAGCCGACGCCGGGGCCGGTCAGGCTTGCTGAGCGGATTCGGCGCCTGCTGGCGGCCGGTGACGTCACGGTGCTGGTCGGAGGCACCGGTCCGGACGGCCTCGCGGTGCTGCGATTCCGCGCTGCCATCTGGAGCGACGCCCCGGAGTGCTATCTGGCCGAGCTCTACGTCGTTCCTCACAGCCGGGGTCGCGGGCTCGGCCGGGCCCTGATGCAAACCGCAATGGACTTCGCACGGTCCCTGGGAGCGGATCACATGGACCTTGGCACCAGCGAGGACGACGTGGCAGCGCGGTCCCTCTACGAGAGCCTCGGCTTCATCAATCGTGAACGAGGAGGCGAGGGGGCGATCACCTTCTTCTACGAGCGCGACCTCTGAGGCGGCGACGGTTGCCAGGTCGGGTCAGGATTTGGGCTCGGACGGGTGAGGCGATAGAGAACGTGGCGCCGGAGGTGATGGCCCACCGGCAGGCGCGGATGGTCAAAATCGTCCGCGGCATCACGAGTCATTCCCAGACGTTGCATCACGCGTTGTGACCTGAGATTGGTGGCTGCGGTCATGGAGACGATCTCATGGAGTTCGATCACTTCAAAACCGTATGCCAGAGCAGCGGCTGCTGCCTCCGTCGCAAAGCCCTGACCCCAATGCTCGCGACCAAGGCGCCAGCCCACTTCGACCGCCGGCGTGAAATGCGCCTCGAAGGTGTGGCGTATCAGGCCGACGAAGCCAATGAACTGATGGCGGTCAAGCCGTTCGACCGCCCAGAGGCCGTAACGATGCTCATCGAAGCCGGCCTCGATTCGGCCGATGAAGGCATCGGACTCATCCCGCGTCAACGTCGTCGGGAAATGCTCCATCACCTGCGCGTCGGCGTTGAGCGCCGCGAAGGCCGTGCGGTCGTCGTCGCGCCAACGACGCAGGAGCAGTCGAGCGGTTTGGAGTTCCATCGCCACGCAAACCTACCGCGCTGACCCGATCCCGCCGCCGCGGCAGGAACCCGCCTTGATGCCATCTTCTCCTCGTCATAGGCTTAAGGATCGATGGGACGGATCACGTGGGTCGCAGCCGGTGAGGCCAGCGGGCCAATCAAGTCGGGACCTTGCGTCCCCAGCACGGCGACTGGCGATCACATCGTGGTGATGGACGACCCCGCGCGTGAGTACATCGCCGCGATCGCCGCCGAACACCGGCACCTCTTCGACCGCCTCCACCGGCTCGTCCTCCAAGTGCACCCGGATGCCACCATCGTGCTCGCGTACCAAATCCCCACCTACAAGGTCGGCCGCCGCCGTCTCTTCATCGGCGTCTGGAAGCACGGAGTGTCGATCTACGGCTGGGGTCAGGGCCGCGACGCCGGGTTCACCGCCCGCCACCCCGAGCTCCTGACGGGCAAGGGGACCATCCAGCTGCGGGCGGACGACGCCGCCGACATCCAGGACGACGAATTCCGCGACCTGGTGCGCGCTGCGCTCGACGGCTGACCGATCAGCTCTGTCGGTGCGTTGCCACCGCGGGCTCAAGACGTTCCTGGCCGCACCTCGTCCCGCGGCGAACGTGGTATAGGTCTAATGTGGCGGCACCGCGTCGACTTCTTGAGAGAGGTGCCCACCATGTTCGGAACCGTCGCCCGGATGAAGTTGAAGCCCGGTTCGTTCGAGAAGATGCAGGACCTGATGAAAGGGTTCGAGGAGCGCGAGGTCAAAGGCTTCATGTTCAACGCGGTCTACCGCAGCCAGTCGGACCCGGACGAGGTGTGGCTGGTGGTCGGCTTCCAAGACGAGGCCAGCTACCGCGCCAACGCGTCCGACCCGCAGACCGACCAGATGGCCGAGCAGTACCAGCCGCTCATGGCCGCCCCGCCGGAATGGCATGACGGCGAGATCGTGACGATGACCCGCGCCGAGGACAGAGCTTCGAATTAGACGCGCCATGGTGCTTCTTGGCCAAGTCCACCCGGGCCTTCCGCAGTGAAGGACGGGGAGGAGTCTGTGTTCAAGGACCCCTCCCCATCCGTTTTAAGCCACCAATTCGCGGGGTCAGTGACCCGGCGGTCGGTACGCGACAGATGAGGCCTTCTTGGCCGCCTGGTCGACCTCCTCAGCTGTCAGGAGGACGGTGGTCTTGATTTGTGTGACGGTACCAGGGGCCCCTACGGCCAGCGCGAACGACGCCGCAGACACATGGTCGGGCCAGTCGACGATGCCGTACACGTCGCTGTCACCGAAGCCGAAATAGAAACTCTCGAGAGTGCCGCCCAGGCCTTTGGTCGCCGCCTCGATCGCGGTGCGCCGGCTTGTGCCGCCGGCCTTTATCAAACCCTCGATGCCTTGCTGCGAATACGAAGCCTGTATAAGGTACCTGGCCATGGCGGAATCCTCCTGAACTCATCGGTTGCTGATCGCGGCGAGCCAGCAAGTCGCCTGGCCGGCCAGGGCCTCCGAACGGCGATTGAGCAAATGATGTCACGTGGTTCAGCTTCGCGTGCGGCCCGCGGAAGCCATTCCGCGGGCCGCCGCTTCGATTTAGGCCGCAGCGAACCTAGTACCGGTGAAGCTGCCTTTTCCACTGGGGAACAGCACG
>JAYUBK010000314.1:0-3103 GCA_043740835.1 Chloroflexota bacterium | reverse complement strand
GCGGCCGTCGCCGGAGCTCGAGGGTGGCGTGTCCGAGAGTCGCCGCCAAACCCACCTCCGCGGGACCGAGCGCAACGCCGGCGCGGAGCAATTGCTCGCCGGCCTTGGCGTCGTCCCCGGGCGCGTGGAAATTGCGCCCGGCCGGTCCCGCTGGAACAACCACGAAGTCGCCCTCCAGGGTCGTGTCCTCGACCATCACGACGCGATCGGCGCCCTCGGGCAGGACGCCGCCGGTGAGGATCCGAGCGGCCATCCCCCGTTCAAGCCTCCCTCCGAACGGGTGGCCGGCCGCCGACTCGCCGATGACCCGCAGGCGACCCCCTCCGTCGGCCGAACGGATGGCATAGCCGTCGACCGCACTCGACGGCCAGGCGGGCAGGTTCTCCAGTCCAATGAGGTCTTCGGCGAGCACCCTGCCTGCCGCCTCGCCCACGGGAACCGGTTCCGAGGGCAGGACGGCGACGCGCTCGAGGACGATGCGGTGGGCTTCCACCGGGTCGACAAGGGGATAAATCGAGGGTCTCATCTGCACAGCGCAGATTAGGAGGTTGCCGGAATGACCTCCACCGTGAACCGTGCGCGCAGGCGCCGAAGTGCCGCCAGGAGGGCCGGGGCGAAGAGCAGGATCATGGCCGCGTTCCCGAGCGCCCGAAACGTGTCGTAGACCAGGGACGTGGCGAGGTAGAAACGGGTGAACCGAGCCAGGCTCTCGCCCGGCGACAGGCCGACGGTCCAGCCGACGCCGGGTGATCCGCTGAAGAAAGTCCAGTCCCAGGTGTCCATCGCGATGCCGAACCCGTAGCCCGCAAGCAGGCCGACGGCGGCCAGGACCAACACCGATCGCGTCGCCCTGCCGGCCAAACCCGCGCCGAGCCCGACCCAGCCGGCGGCGAAGACCTGGTACGGAAGCCAGGGGCCGACGCCGCCCGTGACGAGCGCCGAGAGGAAGAGCGAGGTGGCGCCGGTCAGGAACCCGAAGGAAGGCCCGAGCGCATAGCCGGCGCAGAGGATCGGCAGGAAGATCGGGCTGAAACCCCCGATGCCACTGACGAGAGCCAGGCGAAGGGCGGAGTCGATCGCCGCAAGGGCGGCCAGCAGTGCGAGCCGCCGGGAGTCAAGCCGCCGCGCACCCGCCTCGACGAGAGCAAGGCCGAGCAGCGTCCCGCCGGCGACGGCGAGCGCGGGAACTGGTCCGAGCGTTCCGAGACCCGCGAACGGCCAGACAAAAAGGGCGAGCCCCACGAGGGACGCGAGAGCGACCTTCACTGTCGAAGCATCTCCACCACCCTCACCCCGCCGTCCGCCACCCGCAACTCACGGTCCGCGACCGCGCTTATGAGATCCCTGTCATGCGTCGCCACAACTATCGAGGCGCCTCCCCCGGCCAGGCGCGCGAGCAGGGCCTGGAGCCTGTCCCGCGCGGCCGAGTCCATGCCCCGAGTTGGCTCGTCGAGGAGAGCGAGCGGCGGTTCACCGGCCAGTATCGCGGCAATCGCGGCCCGCTGGCGCTCGCCTCCGCTGAGGTCCCGCGGATAGCGGCCGGCGACGTGGACGAGCCCGAGCTCGGCGAGGATCCGCGCCACGTCCCCAGGCCTCGAGCCCGCGGTGAGCTCCACCTCCTCACGGACGCTGGCCTGGTGGAGGAGGGCTCCCGGGTCCTGGGGGAGGTAGGCGACGCGACCCGGTGCTCTGCTCGCGGTTCCGGAGAGGGGGCGAAGGAGTCCTGCGATCGTCCGCAGCAGGGTCGTCTTGCCACCGCCATTGGGGCCTGTCAGTGCGACGACCTCGCCCTGCAGGCCCGACACGTCGACACCCTCCAGCACGGCACGGCGCTCAGGGCCGCAGGTGACGCCCCGCAGTGACCAGGCCTCGTCACCCGGCCTCCCCGGGACATGCGCACGCGCAAGAGCGGGCCCATCGCGCCCCTCTCTGATGGTTCCGGCCTCGACACACAGTTCCCGGTCGGGTGCCAACCCCGTCAGCCGATGCTCGGCCAGGAGCACCGCCAGGCCCTGCCTCGCGAGGTCGCGACAAGCCGCGTGGACGGCCGCGGCACCCTCGTCGTCCAATTGCGAGCAGGGCTCGTCCAGGACCAGGATCCGAGGCTCCAGGCTGAGCGCCCCCGCGACGGCGATGCGCTGCTTCTCGCCGCCTGAGAGCGTGCCGATTCGGCGCCCGGCGAGATGAGCGGCTCCGGCCGCCGCCAGCGCGGCCTCGACCCTCCGTCTCATCCGAGCTGGGGGCACGTTGAGGTTCTCGAGCCCGAAGGCGACCTCGCGCTCGACGAGTGAATAGACGAACTGGCGCTCTGGATCCTGGAAGACAAAGCCGACCTCCCGCGCAAGGCGCCGCGTCGGGGTGTCGAAGATGTCCAGGCCGGCGACCTCGGCACGCCCTCCAATGCGTCCGCCGTGGAAATGCGGGACGAGTCCGTTGAATACGCGGAGCAGCGTTGACTTGCCACCCCCGGAGGGGCCCGAAACAACTGTCAGCCCACCCTCGAGGACGAGCGACACCCCGGCCAGGGCCGGCGCCGCCGCGTCGGGGTAGCTATAGGTCAGACGGTCGAGAGTGGCGAGCGCCATCGCAGTGCCGGCAGGCTGAGGAGAAGGCAGGCCGCCACCGCGAGGAGGCTCACGGGCGGCGCCGTCAGGGCGGGGTACGGATACCAGTCGGGGATGCCCCCGAGGGCGTGCGCGACGACGAAGGTGGCGGCGACGCCGGCGGAAACGACGACGACAAGGACGTCGAACGGGTGCCAGTTCGACTGCGCGTAGGCGGTGCGCGGGCCCGATCCATACCCGCGCGCTTCCATGGATTCGGCCAGTTGCAGCGAATCCTCGAGTGCCGTGAGTGTCGCGGGGATGAGGATGGACCGGGCGCCACGCAGCCCGGCGGGAATTCCGCGCAGGCGCTGCGCCTCGCCGATGGCGGTCACCGAGCGGGCGATCGCCGGCACGAGGTTGAGGGCGGCGCCGAGAGCCGCACCGCTGCGGCTGAGGGCTCGGGGAAGAGCCGCGACGAGCTGGTCAGGCTCGATGCACAGCGAGAGGGGAGCAACCGCAAGGACGGCGGCGGCAAGTCCGAGTCCGACTCCCACGCC
>JAYUBK010000313.1:0-3106 GCA_043740835.1 Chloroflexota bacterium | reverse complement strand
TTTGGTCTCGCGTGCGCGTGCGACCTGTTGATCGCCGTGGACAGCGCGGACTTCGGAACGCCGGAGATCAACGTTGGCGTCTGGCCGATGATGATCTCGGCCATCATGGCCCGCAACCTTCCGCGCAAGGTGGTCCTCGAGCTGATGCTGCTCGGCGATCGCTGGACCGCCGAGCAGATGCGGCAGGCCGGCCTCGTGAATCGGGTCGTAGCCGCCGCGGAACTTGATGCGACCACCGCGGAGATTGCCGGAAGGCTCGCGAAGAAGTCGCCGCTGATCATGCGACTTGGGCGCGATGCCTTCTACCGCAGCGAGGACATGTCGCTCGACGACGCACTTGACTACCTCCACTCGCAGCTGACGCTGGTGACTCTCACCGAGGACACGAGGGAAGGCGTGCGTGCCTTCTTCGAGAAGCGCGAGCCCGAGTTTCGCGGCAGATGAGCGAGATCCGCTTTGTCGAAGTCGCCCCCCGCGACGGATTCCAGAATTGGCCCGATCCGGTCTCCACCGACGTCAAGGAGAAGCTGGTCCGCGACCTCCTCGCCACGGGCGTGGAGCGTGTTGAGGCGACCTCCTTCGTGTCCCCGAAATGGGTTCCGCAGATGGCGGACGCGGAGGAGTTGCTGCGCCGCCTCGGGCCTGAGCTGGCGCCCCGCCTCCGGGTTCTCGTCCCCAATCTCACGGGCTTCGACAGGGCCCACGCCGCAGGGGCAACCAATGTGATCGTCAACGTCGGCGCCACCGACGGCTTTAACCGCAAGAACCTCAATCGCTCCGTTGAGGAGACCCTGGCGGAGATCGCGGGGATCTGCGAGGTTGCGTCCCGGGTCGGAATCCAGGTCGACGGCAGCCTGAGCGTCGCCTGGGGCTGCCCCTACGACGGTCCCGTCGATCGCAGCCGCGCTCTGGAGGTGATCGTCAAGCTCGTGGAGGCCGGGTGCGCCAAGGTCTCCATCGCGGACACGATCGGCGTGGCCGACCCGGATGCCGTGCGCCTCCTCTGCGAGGACACCCTCAAGGTGCTCCCGGCCGGCAAGGTTGCCGTCCATTTCCATGACACGCGGGGCCTTGGCGTCGCCAACGTGATGGCCGCCCTCGAGGCGGGCGTCGAGGAGTTCGAGGGCTCGATCGGCGGCATCGGCGGCTGCCCCTTCGCCCCGCGTTCGACGGGGAACGTCTGCTCGGAGGATCTACTCCACATGCTCGAACTGATGGGCCATGCCTCCGGCACCGACGTGCGGCAGCTGCTCGACGTCGCCAACTGGCTTGAGGAGGCTCTCGGCAAACCATTGCCGGGCAAGCTGCACCGCGCCGGCCTCGAGCCCTGGGTGGCGGCATGACCGAGCGCTCTCAGGAGCTGCGGAAGAAGGCGCAGGCGGGCGGTACGCGTTACCTGCCAAAGCTGCGCGAGCAGAACAAGCTGACGGTCCGCGAGAGGCTCGACCTCCTGCTCGACCCCGGCTCCTTCATCGAGGACGGCGTGTTCGCCAATGCGCTGGCCGATGATCTCCCGGCCGACGGGGTTGTGACCGGTCTCGGCCGGATCGAAGGTCGCCAGATCGCACTGATGGCGAACGACCCGACCGTGAAGGCCGGCTCCTGGGGAGCGCGGACCGTGGAGAAGATCATCCGCATCCAGGAGACCGCCGCCAAGATCCGCGTCCCGCTCTTCTACCTGGTCGACAGCGCCGGGGCCCGGATCACCGACCAGATCGACATGTTCCCGGGGCGCCGCCACGCCGGCCGCATCTTCTACAACGAGGTGCGGCTGTCCGGGCAGGTGCCCCAGATCTGCCTCCTGTTCGGGCCGTCGGCGGCCGGCGGCGCCTACATCCCTGCCTTTTGCGACGTGGTGTTCATGGTCGAGGGCAACGCCTCCATGTACCTCGGCTCGCCGCGCATGGTCGAGGTGGTGGTCGGCGAGAAGGTCTCGCTCGAGGAGCTAGGCGGCGCCCGCATGCACTGCACGGAGTCCGGCTGCGGCGACTTCCTGGTGGCCGACGACGCCGCGGCGATCTCCGCCGCCCGCACCTACATCGGCTACCTGCCGACGAACTACACGGAGATGCCCCCCGCCGCCGAGCCGCGACCCGCCAAGGTGGGCAAGCCGCTCGGCGAGCTGATCCCGATCGAACCGCAACGGGGCTACGACATGCGCAAGGTCGTCGAGGCGCTCATCGACGAGGGCTCGTGGTTCGAGATCAAGAAGCTGTTCGCGAAGGAACTCCTGACGGGTTTCGCCCGGCTCGACGGGATGGTGGTCGGGATCCTCGCCAACCAGCCGATGCAGAAGGGCGGCGTCCTGTTCAACGACAGCGCGGACAAGGCCGCTCGCTTCATCTGGCTCTGCGACGCATTCAACGTGCCTCTGCTGTTCCTGGCCGACGTCCCCGGCTTCATGATCGGTACCGACGTCGAGCGCCGCGGCATCATCCGGCACGGCGCCAAGATGATCAGCGCCGTCTCCGATGCCTCCGTCCCGAAGATCTCGGTGATCGTCCGTAAGGCCTATGGCGCCGGCCTCTACGCCATGGCCGGGCCGGCCTACGAGACCGACTGTACGATCGCACTGCCCTCCGCCCAGATCGCAGTGATGGGCCCCGCACCGGCGGTCAACGCGGTCTTCTACAACAAGCTGGCCGAGCTTCCCGAGGAGCAGCGCGCCGAGAAGCGGCGTGAACTGGAGGCCGAGTACATGGAGGACGTCGACCTTTACAAGCTGGCCGCCAACCTCGTCATCGACGACATCGTGGAGCCCGAGGATTTGCGCGAAGCGCTGATCGCCCGCTTTCGCGCCTACGCAACCCGCCGAGAGCCCCGGGTCGAGCGTAAGCACGGCGTGCCTCCCGTCTGAAGGGAGAGCCGTGGCGAAAGTTCGCGTCTGCGTCGAGGAGGGGTCCAAGCGGGTCTTCGCTTCGGCGCTCGACTGGCCGGGGTGGTGCCGCTCGGCAAAGAACGAGGCCGAAGCGCTGCTCGCTCTCGCGGCCTACGCCTCTCGCTACGAGCGGGTCGCCGAGGCGGCCGGCCTGCCCTTTCCGCGAGAGTTCGCGCTCGAAGTCGTCGAGAGGGTACCCGGCAACATGACGACCGACTTCGGCGCCCC
>JAYUBK010000312.1:0-3145 GCA_043740835.1 Chloroflexota bacterium | reverse complement strand
TCCCTGTCGCCTGCCATGCCATCACGCCGAGAACGCCGTCGACGATGACGAGAGCCGGAGTGACGACCGCGGCGCCGCGCCAGAGGCTGCGCCGGTTGATCGGCCGGGGGCGGTTCGGAGGCGTCGGCCAGCTCCGCCACCAGCCGTCGCCGCGACCGCGTGGAGGCGGAGGGGTTTCGCCGTCCCCGCCGCCGGAGGAGGGAGGTGTGACCGGCGGTTGGGCGGTCTTCTCGGTGGTCCGTTCCTGTGTGATCACAGGCGCTGCCCGCCCACGAGGGCGAATACCACGACGATGATCCCCGAGAGAAGAAGCAGCCCGCCGCAGCCGTACTGGACCGCGCTGAACACCGGGCCACCCATGCTCCTGTAGGTCGCCGCCGTCTGCTCCCGGTTGCGACGGGTCGAGACGGCGGTCCAGATCGCGAACCCGCCCGCCGCCGCGGCGACCAGCCCGACCATCACTGCGGCGATCGAATGGGATCCCACGGCCGTCCCCAGTATGAGCGGTACGATTCGAACGACTTGGCGGCGAAAGTACTCATCCTCGGCTCGACCGGCTTCCTCGGCCGCGCCGTCGCCCATTCGCTGCTCGATGCCGGGTACGAGGTCCGGGCCCTCGTCAGGGATCCCGTCAAAGCCGCCGCGCTGAGGGTGCGCGGCGCCGAGCTGATGGCGGGTGACGCCACGAGTTCAGAGTCTCTCGCCGCCGCCTGCACGGACTGCGTGGCCGTCGTCAGCCTGGTAGCAGTCCGCCGTGACCGGCCGCAGACCTTTCTCGAGGTCAACATCGAAGCACCCAAGCGTCTGGGAGAAGCTGCGCTTGCGGCGGGCGTGAAGAAGGTCGTCTTCGTCAGCGCCGTCGGTGCGCGCCCAGATCCCAAGCTGAAGTACCTCGTTTCGCGGTGGGCCGGCGAGGAGGCCCTAAAGCGGACGGGGATCCCCTTCACGATCCTCCGCTTCAGTTTCATACTCGGCCAGGACGGTGGCGTCGTGGACGATTTCGAGCGAGCCGCCAACCTCGGTCCGGTGATAGTCATCCCAGGCGACGGCCAGAGCCGCTTCCAACCGATCGTCCGAGACGACGCTGCGCACTGCATCGTTGCGTCGATCGGCCGCGACGACCTGACCGGCAAATCCGTCGAGCTCGGGGGTCCAGAAATCCTTACCTATGAGCAGATGTTCGGATTCTTCGCCCAGGCCCGCGGAATCACCAAGCCCCAGGTGAAGATGCCCATCCCGCTCCTGATGCCGGGCGCGGCGATGATGGAGCTGCTGATGCCGAACCCGATCGTGACCCCTGACGAGCTCCGCACTCTCGCGATCGAGAACATCGCCGGCAGCCTCGACGTGGTCAATTCCACGTTCGGATTCCGGCCGAGCTCGCCGTCGGCCTGGGCGCCTGTGAACTGGAGGCCCAAAAGCGTCGCACGCTGAGGATGTGCCGTCCGAATCGGTCGGCGACTCCATCCGCACTTTCATCGGGATCGGGATCCCCGAACCGCAACGCTCCCTTCTCGGTACCCACGTCGTCCGCTGCTCGGCGCTGGCGCCGAGATTGCGCTGGGTCCCGCCGGCCAATCTCCACCTGACATTGCGCTTCATCGGGCAGACCTCTCCCGCCCTGCTGGCGACAATCCGCGAAGGGTTGCAGGAAGTCCCCTTCGGCCCGTTTGAAGTCGGGATCGGAGGGGCCGGTACCTTCGGGCGGGGGGCTCGAACCCGCGTCTGCTGGCTGGGCATCAACCGGGGCCAGGAACCACTGTCGGCCCTGGCAGCGGCCGTCGAGTCCGTCTGCAGGCAGTCGGGGCTTCGTTCTGAGTCGAGGCCCTATAACCCACATCTCACTCTGGCCCGGGCGCGCGAACGAGAGGGGGTCGATCTGCCCGATCTGCCGGCTTCGCCTACGGTTCCGCCCTGGAGGGTCGAGGAGTTCAGCATCTACCAGAGCCGCCTTGGGAAGGGCGGCCCCACCTACACGATCCTCGAGACCTTCTCCATCTAGCTCTCGGGGCAGCGCGAGCGCCGCCCGCACGCCGTCGGCAGCGCCGGGTGCACCGGCCCTGCCCATATCCTTCTCGCCATGGAATTGAAGGGAGCGGTAGCGATCGTCACCGGCGGCGGCACGGGCGTCGGGCGCGCCGTGTCCATGGATCTGGCCCGGGCGGGCGCCAAGGGCATCGTGATCAACTACTCGCGTTCCAAAGCCGAGGCAGAGGAGACGGCGAAAGCGGTACAGGCCGCCGGTGCTGAAGCCCTGGTGGTGGGCGCCAATGTCGCCAACGAGGAAGAGGTGAAGCGGATGGTCGACCAGGCCATCGGAAAGTTCGGCCGTCTCGATGTTCTCGTCAACAACGCCGGCACGACGCGTTTCATCCCGCACCCGGACCTCGAGTCGCTGACCGACGAGGTATGGGACACGATCCTGTCGGTGAATTTGAAAGGTCCCTTCTACTGCTGCCGGGCGGCGGCACCCCATCTCAAGAAGTCGAATGGTGCCATCGTGAACGTCGCCTCCATCGCCGGCCTCCGAGGTGGTGGCTCCTCGATCCCCTACGCCTGCTCGAAGGCAGCCCTCACCCAGCTGACTCGGGGTCTCGCGATCGCTCTTGCCCCGGAAGTACGGGTGAATGCCGTCAACCCGGGCCTTGTCAAGACGCGCTGGTTCCGTGAGGGCATGGGCACCGAGTTCGCCGAGAGCTTCGAGCAGAAGGTCGCCGAGTCCACACCCCTGCGGGGGGTCACCCAGCCCGAGCACGTGGCCCAGGCGATCATGGGATTCATCCGCTCCGACTTTGTGACGGGGCAGTACCTGGTCGTGGACGGCGGCAAGAACATCACCTACTAGTGTCTGTGCCACCCCACTGGACGCGAAATAGGGCGGCTCCACAGCGGAGCCGCCCTATGTCCAGGAGGACCAGGCTTACGCTGTTGCGGGCTCGGTGGCCCGGCTGACGACAGCGAGGTCGATCTCGAGCTTGATGGTGTGGCTGGCGAGGGGGACCGCTCCGGCGATGCCGTCCCAGTTGAGGCCGAAGTCCATCCGATTCAGCTTGCCGGTCACGGTGAGGCCGACGCGCTCCTTGCCGCCAAACGGATCGCTCATTCGGGCGTCAACGGTGGCTTCGAGCTCGATCGGCCGGGTGAC
>JAYUBK010000311.1:0-10252 GCA_043740835.1 Chloroflexota bacterium | reverse complement strand
CCGTCCTCTACGTCCATGGCACCCATGACGCCGTGCTCCCGATCCAGTACGGACGCGCGGCACGCGAGGTCCTCTCAAAGCTGCCCATAGATCTTGAGTACAGGGAATTCGAGATGCCGCACACGGTTTCGGCTGAGAGCTTCGGTGTCGTTAAGACGTGGCTGAGCACGCGGCTGGAGAAGGCGGGGCGCCCTGGTGCCTGAATAGCGAGCGGATCTGGAGCGGCGCGCGCGGTCGCCACGCCGAACGCTGCAGGTCGGCCCGGTCAGCCCCCGATCTGGGACATCGATTTCTGCGGCTTGATGAAGCCGTCGCCGCCGATTAGGAGCGCGCCGCCCTCTTCCTTCCGCCAGACGGCCGCTTCGATCACACGGCAGAGCGTGTCGTCGGAGGCGCCCGCGCGCATCAGTTCACGGAGCCCCGTCTCGTCCTGGGAGAAGAGGCAGGTACGAAGCCCTCCCTCCGCCGAGAGCCGGAGGCGGTTGCAGGCGGCACAGAACGCCTCGCTGACCGAGGAGATGAAGCCGATGCCTCCCGGGGCGCCGTCCGCGAACTTGAAACTTGTCGCCGGCGCGGGCCGCCCGCTGCGAGCGGGGCGGAGCGGAAAAAGGTCCTCGATCTGATCCTGGATGCGCCGGCTGGGGACAACCAGGTCCTTTGACCAGGTGCCATCGGCATCCAGGGGCATGAACTCGATGAACCGGACCTCGTAGCCCTTCTCGCGCGCAAGTCGGGCGAAGTCGACCACCTCGTCGTCGTTGTGACCCTTCATGACGACGACGTTGAGCTTGATCGGCGTCAGGCCGGCATCCTCGGCCGCCGCGAGGCCGGCCATGACGCGGTCGAAAGCGTCGACACGGGAGATGTCCTTGAATCGGTCGATCGAGAGCGTGTCGAGAGACACATTGAGGCGCTTGAGGCCGGCGTCCTTGAGGATCTGCGCTTTGCGATCGAGGAGAACGCCGTTGGTCGTCATGGTGATGTCGAGCGTCGGATCGATAGAGCTGATCATCCCGATCAACTCTTCGACCTTGATGCGCACCAAAGGCTCGCCGCCGGTGATGCGGATCGTGCGCACGCCGAAGCGCTCGACGAAGATCCGGGCGAGGCGGTGGATCTCCTCGAATCGGAGGATGTCCTCGCGGGCGAGCCATTTGAGCCCCTCCGCCGGCATGCAGTAGACACAGCGGAAGTTGCAGCGGTCCGTCACCGATATCCTGAGGTCGTCCGCGATGCGGCCATAGGAGTCCCGAAGAGTAGAGGACATATGGGCGATGATACCTGCCATGAGTTACGAGTTCATCCTCGCGGAGATCGATGGTGCCATCGGCGTCGTGACGCTGAATCGGCCGAAGGTTCTGAACGCACTGAGCCCAGACCTGATGGCCGAGGTCACGGCTGCGCTCCGCGCCATGGAGGCTGATGAGGCCGTGCGGGCCGTCGTCATCACCGGCGGTCCGAAGGTCTTCGCCGCCGGGGCCGACATCGCGGACATGGCGGAGCGGACCTCCGTTGACCAGCTGGTCCGCGATCAGACCGGGCGCTGGGCCGGCGTTTCGGCTCTCACCAAGCCCCTCATCGCGGCCGTGAACGGCTACGCGCTCGGCGGCGGCTGTGAACTCGCCCTGATGTGCGACCTCATCATCGCCGGGGACTCGGCGCGCTTCGGCCAGCCGGAGATCAACCTCGGGATCATTGCCGGCGCGGGCGGTACCCAGCGCTGGCCGCGGACGACAGGCAAATACGTTGCGATGGAGGTCAACCTCGGCGGCTCCGCGATCACGGCCCAGCGCGCCTACCAGCTCGGCCTCGTCAATAAGGTCGTCCCCGCCGAGCTGACCATCGAGGTCGCCAAACGCACCGCGCGTCAGCTGGCGGAGAAGCCGCCGCTGGCGCTCAGAATGGCGAAGGAGTCCGTCAACCAGGCACTCGAGACGCCACTCCAGGCGGGACTGGCGAACGAGCGCAAGAACTTCTACTTCTTGTTTTCAACCCAGGACCAGAAGGAGGGCATGCGCGCCTTCCTCGAGAAACGGCGCGGCCAGTTCAAGGGACGGTGACGGGGATGATGTCGGTAGATCCAGAGAAGAAGCATGTCTCGCTCGATACGGAGGGCGCGGTGGCGTGGATCACGCTCAACCGACCCGAGCGCCTCAACGCCATCGGAGCCCAGGCGCGGGGCGAGCTGGACTCCGCGCTGAAACAGGTCGAGCGCGACGCCGCCGTCCGTTGCGTCGTGCTGACCGGGGCGGGGCGCGGGTTCTGCGCCGGTGCCGACGTCCGCGACATGAGCGGAGCCGACGGCGGTATGCGGACCCCCGAGGAAGTCGGCTCGACTCTCCGGGGGGAGTACACCAACATCATCACCCGCCTGCGGACGATGCCCAAGCCGGTCATCTGCGCCGTCAACGGCGTCGCGGCGGGAATTGGGGCCAGCTTTGCGATGGCCTGCGACATCCGAATCGCCGCCGAGGACGCGTACTTCAGCGAGGCGTTCGTGGGGATTGCGCTGGCCCCCGATGGCGGCGCCAGCTGGATGCTTCCCCGCCTGGTGGGCCGTGGCAAGGCTCTGGAGATGTTCTTCACCGGCAAGCCGCTGAGCGCAGCCGACGCGGAGCGCCTCGGGCTCGTGAACCGCGTCGTTCCGGCGACCGAGCTGGAGGAGACGGTGAGGACCCTGGCGTCCGAGCTCGCCGCCGGACCCACCGGCGCCATCGCCGCTGGAAAGCGGGCGGTCAACCATGCCGAGAATTCCACGCTGGAGGAGGCCCTGGAGTTCGAGTCGTACCTGCAGGAGGCCCGCGCCGGGAGCGAGGACTTCGTCGAAGGCGTGACAGCGTTCCGCGAGAAGCGGAAGCCGAATTTCAAGGGAATCTGACCGATGGCCGACTTGAGAGACGCGGTTGTCGTCGCCGCCGTTCGAACTCCGATGGGCCGCTTCGGCGGCCAGCTGAAGGATGTCCGGCCCGATGACCTTGCGGCGATCGTCCTCAGGGAGGTCGTCAGCCGAGCAGGTGTCGACGCCGGGGATGTCGAGGACGTCATCTTCGGCTGCGCCAACCAGGCTGGCGAGGACAACCGCAACGTGGCGCGGATGGGCCTCCTGCTGGCCGGCTTTCCGATCGAGGTTCCCGGTCAGACGGTGAACCGGCTCTGTGGCTCTGGGATGCAGGCCACGATCGCCGCGGTGAGGGAGATTCAGGCCGGGGGCGCCGACGTCCTGATCTCCGGCGGCGTCGAGTCCATGACGCGTGCGCCCTGGGCGATGTCGAAGCCGGATACGCCGTTTGCTCGCGGGCCCCAGACCATCTACGACACGTCTCTCGGCTGGCGCTTCATCAACCCGAAGATGGCCGAGCTCTACGGCACGCTGCAGATGGGCGAGACCGCGGAGCGGGTCGCCGAGCGCTACGAGGTCAGTCGCGAAGACCAGGACCGCTTCGCCGTCCAGTCCCACCAGAGGGCGGTGGCCGCGCAGGGAGCGGGCAGGTTCGGGAGCGAGCTGACGCCGGTCGTGATCCCCCAGAAAAAGGGCGAGCCGATCTCGATCGAATCGGACGAGGGCCCGCGCGCCGACGCCTCGACCGAGACGCTGGGCCGGCTCCGGCCGGTGTTTCAGGAAGGCGGGACGGTGACGGCCGGCAACGCGTCCTCGCTGAACGACGGCGCCTCGGCCCTCCTCCTGATGTCGCGCTCGGAAGCTGAGCGCCGAGGCCTCCGACCGCTGGCGACGTTCGTGTCGAGCGCCTCCGTGGGCGTCGAGCCCTCCTACATGGGCATCGGCCCGGTGCCGGCGACCCGCAAGGCATTGGCCAAGGCGGGGCTGAGCAGCCGGGACATCGACCTCGCCGAACTCAACGAGGCGTTCGCCGCGCAGGCCGTCGCCTGCGTCCGCGAGCTCGGACTGGATGAGCAGATCGTCAACGTCAACGGGGGCGCCATCGCGCTCGGGCACCCCCTCGGCTCCAGCGGCTCGCGCCTCGTGGGAACCTTGATCCACGAGCTCGGCAGACGTGGCGGGGGCATCGGTCTGGCATCGATGTGCATCGGCGTGGGCCAGGGGATCGCGTCTATCTGGCGAGTCGAAGTCTGAGCTCGGCCGCGATCCCGCGGAACACCCCGGCCGATTCCGACTCAGGGTGAGCCACAAGCAGCGGGATGCCACGGTCCCCGCTGCCGGCCAGCTGGGGGTCGAGAGGGATCGATCCCAGCCGCTCGATACCCATCGCCCAGATCGAGCGCTCCTCATCAACCCGCGGAAAGACTTCGACGAGGTCTCGGCAATGCGGGCAGCGCAGCCCCGACATGTTCTCAACGGCCCCGGCGATCGGAACCCGGGCGTGGGCGTACATCGCGACCGCCTTGCGCGCATCGAGGTGGGCCACGTCCTGTGGGGTGACGACGATCAGCGCGGCGGTGAAAGGCACCGACCTCATCACCGCCTGCTGGACGTCCGCGGTGCCCGGTGGGAGGTCGATCACGAGGAAGTCGAGCGATCCCCATTCGGTCTGGTGGACCAGTTGCTGGATGAGCATCTGCACGCTGAAGGCGCCGAGGACATTCGGCTGGTCCTCGGCGAGGATGAAACCTGCCGACATGATCGCGAGGCCGTGCCGGCGCAGGGGCCGGAGCCGCTTCGCAGGACCTCCGGCAAGCGTCCATTGCTGGGTCCAGGCGGTGCGGGCGATTCCAACCATGAGCGGGATCGATGGCCCATAGAGGTCGGCGTCGAGCAGGCCCACCCGGCTGCCGTCGGCGGTGAGAGCGAGGGCGATGTTGAGAGCGACGGTTGACTTGCCGACGCCCCCCTTGCCGCTGCCGACCGCGAGCACCTTCATCGGAGACCTAAGCTTGGCAGCCGTGCCCGGAGAACGCGATGCGCCCTCGGTCCGCTCCATGTTCGATCGGATCGCGGCCCGCTACGACCTGCTCAACACCATCCTGTCGGCCGGGGCCGACGGACGCTGGCGGAGGCAGGCCGCCCGCGCCACCGGCCTGGAGCCAGGTGGCGCGGCGCTCGATGTGGCGTGTGGTTCCGGCCGCCTCACGGGCGAGTTGGCGCGACTTGCCGGCCCGCGGGGAAGGATCGTCGGACTCGACTTCAGCCCGCGGATGCTCGACAACGCACGCCGGGATCAGCCGGACCTGCATTTCAGCGAGGGTGATGCGCTTCAGCTCCCGTTCGCCGACGCGGAGTTCGACGCCACGACGATGGCATTCGGTCTTCGAAACCTTGCCGACCCCGGTCGCGGACTCGAGGAGATGCGCCGGGTCGTCCATCCCGCCGGCCGGATGGTCGTCCTCGAGTTCGTGCGGCCGCCGAGCAACCTGATCGGCGCCGGCTACCGGCTCTACCTCACCCAGGTCCTGCCCCGTGTGGGCGGCCTCTTGAGCGGCGACCGCGCCGCTTACACCTACCTCAGCGAGACCGTTGACTCCTACCGGACTCCGGAGCAACTGCGCGACCTGGCGACGGGTGCCGGTTGGCTCCAGGTGGAGTTCAGAGGTTTGATGCTCGGAACCGTGGGGCTGCTGACCGGCACTCGCTGAATCCCCGTCTACTCAGGGAGCGGAAGCCAGCGCGGCGGGATGTGTCGCGCCCGCCGGACCTCCCGGTCGCCAGCGCGATGGCGGACTGAAAAGGGCCAGGGAGCCGACCACGAGCAGCGCGGCGCAGACCGGGATCACCATCCCGGTCCATCCCCATCTCTGAAAGGCTGCCGCCGCGAGTGGAGCGGCTGCCGCGCCGCCGACGTAGTAGGCGGCGAGGTAGCGCCCCACCGCCCGCCTCCCGTGTGCCGCCGCCGCGCCGCTGTGAGCCACGTGGAGGCCGACGGTGCAGCAGATTGAGCCCACGGCCGCGAGCGCGGTCGTGAGCACGCTGGTGGCGAGGCTCGAGAGGATCAGGACGAGGCCGAACGCGCAGGACAGGAGGATCACCCTGCGCGCTCCCAGCCTGTCGACGCCGCGGCCTGCGATCCCGGCTGCGAGGGTCGCGGGCAGGAATGCGAAGTAGACGAGATCGGCGAGGACCGCGGGCAAATGAAAGGGTGGGCCTTCAAGCCGGTAGGGGAGGAGATCGAAGACCGCGATGTTGACGAACAGGATCCCGAGGCCCGCGAGGACGAGCGCCAGAGGCGCGCGCGTGCTGCCCGCGGGCTGCCGGTCCCGCTCGTCGGGCTCTGGCGGCAGGGAGCGGATGGCGAGGCCTGCAAGCACGAGGGTTCCGAGCGCCCCGGCGGCGAAGGCTGCGCGCCAACCGAAGAAGAGGGCCGAGTAGCCCGTCATCCGGCTCAGCAGGCCGCCGATCGCCGTTCCCGCGACAAGGGCACCCGTATAGCGCCCGGCCCTATGGGCCGGCATTCGCCTCGCCACGTCGGCGAGGCCGCCCGCGATGAGAAGGCCGACGCCGATGCCCTGCGCGGCGCGGACCGGCAGCAGGAAGTACAGGTTGGGCGCGACGACGGCGCCCGCGCTCGAGACCAGGATCAGAAGGATCGCGAGCTTCAGGCTCCGGCGCGGATCGCCCTCGGGAAGAAACCCGGAGACAGCGAATCCGAGCAGTCCGAACGTCATGAGGAGGCCCGTGAGGGTGGGCGAGGAGTGCAGGTCCCGGTCCAGCAGAGGCAGGATCGGCTGCGGTAGGTAGAGAACCAGGAAGGCGCCGGCGCCCAGCGCCGAGTAGGTCAGCGGGTGGGCTTTCGTCGGCGCAACCCCTCGAACGCCAGCCACCCGGCCACAAGCGAGCCGGCGATGATGAGGAAGGCGTAGGCGGCGACGACGCCGAACGTGGCATAGGCGTAGGGCTCGCCCCTGTGTGCGCTCAGCGCAGGCCCCGTGATTGCGTCACCGACCACCCCGACGCCGGCGAGATAGCCGGCCACCCGCACCAAGTCCTCCTGGCGCTTGGTCGTGAAGACGACGACGAGGAGGCCGATCAGCGCGAAGACCGCTCCCGGGATCTCGAGGAACACCGAGGCGAAACCGAAGACACCACCCACGAGGAGCCACACGACCAGCTTCTGGCTGATCTGATCAGTCCTCCACCGGCTGTGTGGGCTGGACCAGGAAGATCCAGGTGTCCCAGGCGACGTGGCTCACGATTCCTGAGGATAGGCGTCCCTCGAAGAGGTGCTGGAGGCTCCACCAGGCGCCCGCGATGCCGGCGGCTCCGGTCAGCGTGAGATTGCCCGTGATCAGGTGGATGGCTCCGTAGATGACAGCTCCCAGCGCCGAGCCCTTCACCCTTCCGATCCGCTGCTGCAGGTAGGTGTTGACGAGCCCGCGCCAGAAGAGCTCCTCGCCGGGTGCGATCACAAGCGCCAGCACCGGAGCGATGAAGCGTCGAGAGGCCATCCGGCGGCGGGCGTAGACGTCGTCGATGTCTGCCGCCCCGTCGGGCATGTAGCGCCGGGCGAACCTGTCGCCGAGGCGGAAGATCCCATAGAGGGCGGCGGCGCTGGCGATGCCGACCGTGGTGTCGCGGACGATGCGCGGCCGCTCCCTGCGCAACTCGGGATTCACGAGCAGGGCATAGGCGCCGAGGGAGCCGACGCCGACGCCCATCTTCTCCCAGAAGTGCGACTTGCCCCGGAACGCAACCGTCCAGACTGCGGCGGCCAGGCCCATGCCCACGGCGAAGTCCCGTGTTTTTATCACGGAGAAGCGGTGAGTCGTGCGGCGATCAGACCGACGATGAGGAGGGTGCCAAACAGGGTGTGCAGGCGGGCGGTGTGCATGTCGATCATCGCGATCGCGCGGAGGCTGCCGGTGCCGCCCCGCTCGGCTTCGCGCAGGAGATAGACGAGGGCCGGCAGGCTCAGCATCGTCAACAGCGTCAGGGTTGGCAGCAGCCCGGTCATTACGGCCACCGACACGGCGATGTAGGCGCCGAGGAGGAGAGCCACGTAAACGACCTGCGCGCTCCGCTGGCCGACTTCGGCGGAGAGCGTCGTGAACCCCAGACGCTTGTCGTCGGCGATGTCGCGCCACTCATTGCCATGGAGGATCGCTGTCACGAGAAGACCGACCGGCACCGAGACGGCGATCGTGCGCCAGTCGAAGGTTCCCGAGGCCGCGAAGTAACCCCCGACGACCATCAGGGGACCCATCAGGAGAAACACCAGCGGCAGGCCCATGGCGCGGTATTTGTAGTGGAAGGGCGGCGCCGTGTAGAAGTAGCCGCCGAGCAGCCCGAGCGCCCCGAGGGCGACCATCCAGGGACCGCGGACGGCGGTCAGGTAAAGGCCGATGAGGACGGTGAGAGCGAAGCACGTATAGGCGTAATTAAGCGCGCCGCGCTCTGTGATGCGGCCCTTGACGATGGCCTGGCTGGCGCGCGGCGAGGTGATCGAGTCGATGCCGTGGCGCACGTCGTACACCTCGTTGACGATGTTGGTGCCGGCGTGGAGCAGGAGGCCCCCCAAAATCGCCAGCACCCAGGGGAGCGCCTCGATCCGCCCCTGGGTCCAGGCCAGGACGCCGCCCGCCGCCACGGGAAGGACGGAGGCCGTGAAGCTGAAGGGGCGGGTGACCTCGTAGAGGGCGCCAAGGCGGCGCCCGATACGTCCCGGCAACGCCTCGGGCTCGAGAGTGGCAGGGGCGCCGGCGGCGGGAAACGTCACGGGGTTGAAAGCGCCGGCGCGCCCCTCCGAACCGTAAGCCCGGGCCACCTCGAGAACGCGCGCCACGTGCTCCTCGTCCTGGATGACCGGCTGCAGCAGCGGCACGTCCATCCCGGCCCGGTGATAGGCGTCGGCGCGGCCGGCGACGTCATCGGCGGTGCCGACCAGGACGTAGGCGTCGAGGAGCTCGTCGGGGATTGCCTGGGCGGCGCCATGGTAGTCCTCGGCGCGCCAGAGCCTGTTGACCGTGTCCCGCAGCTCCGTCGGGAAGCCGGCGCGGTGCAGCGAGATGTCGCTGAGGATCGAGATCATGTAGATCACGAAGGGATCCCGTTTGGCGCGGTTGAGCGCCGCCTGGCGGGAACTGTCGACCAGGCAGAAAAGGTAGCCGCGGAAGTCGAGCTCGGAGGCCTGGCGGCCGTGGCGCTCCGCGTATTCGAGCACTCGCCGACGCATCAGCTCGAATGCTGGAAGCGACTCCAGAGGACGGGACAGGTAGCCGTCGGCCTTCTCACCGGCCAGCTCGAGGTAGGGCGTGGTGTAGGCGGCGATGTAGATCGGAATGCGGTGGGGCGGCTGGAACATCGGCACCAGCGGCGGCACCTTGTCGTTGAGGACGAGGCGCTGACCCTTCCAGAGCTCGCGCAGCTGGTCGATCGCCTCGCCAACGCGGGCAACCGCGTTCTCGTGCGGGATGGCCATCTGCATGAGGCGCAGAGGCAACCCACTGCCCATGGCCAGCGATAAGCGGTCCGGGGCGAGGTCGTCGAGAGCCGCCAGCGTCGACGCGACCACGAAAGGGTGGCGCGTGTAGGGATTCAGCGAGCCGGCTCCAAGGCGGATCTCGCGGGTGGCGTAGGCCATCGCGGAAAGAAACGTCACCGGGTCGCGCTCGAAGTAGCTGTCGTGTACCCAGACGGACTCAAGGCCCGCGGCCTCGGCCCTCTGGGCGAACTCGACGGTCTCGCGGACGTCGCCCCGAGACGCGAGGCCGAGGCCTACCGGGAGACCCAGTCGCGCCATTACGACTCCCGGTCCACCACGGTGTTCGCAATCTGGACCAGCACCTCTTTGACGCCGTTGAGCTCGACTCCCTCCAATTGCTCCACGGCCATCTTCACGAGGCCGCGGGCCTGCAGGTTGACTCGCTCGAGGGCGCCACTGGCCGTCACCAGGTCGACCACCCGACGCAATTCCTCATCGGGGAGAGGGCCGGCCAGCAGTCCCTGGATCTCGCGGCCGAGGCTGCCGTCCTCCGTCGCGTAGATGAGGGGCAGGCTGAGTACCCGCTCGCGAATATCCTGGCCGACCGGCTTCCCCGACTCGGCGCTGAAGTCGACGACGTCATCGGCCATCTGGAACGCGGTCCCGATGAGGTCGCCGTAGCGGCCGAGCCTGGCGATCAGGTCCTCGTCGACGCCCGCCAGCTGCGCGCCCGCGATGCAGGAGGCGGCGATGAGCGCCGCCGTCTTTCCGCGCACGACCTGGAGGTAGGCACCCTCGTCGCCGGGGTAGAGTCCCCGGAACTCGAGGTCGTCGATCTGTGAACGACAGATGGCCTCCATCGCGCCTGCTACTGTCGCCGTGACATCCGGGTCGCCCAGCTCGGCGATGAGGCGGGTCGCCTT
>JAYUBK010000310.1:0-10360 GCA_043740835.1 Chloroflexota bacterium | reverse complement strand
GACGCAATTCCTTTTCCTCGAACGCAGAAGAACAAGCGATGGCCTGTTCGAGAAAAGGAGTTTGGACCAGCCGCGAGCGTCCACCGGAAGGGTGGCTGTAACGATTATGCCCCCTTTCGACCCCGGAGCAAACATCGCCGCTCCAAAAGCATGGTCGCGGGCGCCCCGGAGCTCGCTGCTTGCCGACCTCGCAGCCAAGCGCGGCAGGCGGATTCGAGACTCAATTCCGCCTGATCGGCCGAGCCAGGATCTCGTCTGAACGCGGCGCCCGGGCCCCGACCACTATTCGGCCCTCGCGCATCACAAGGATCGAATCCATGCCCTCGAGCCCCTCTGAGCGATGGGTGATCAGGAGCAGCGTCCTGCCCCTCGGCTCGGCCAGCACCGCCTCCATGAGCTCGCGCGCAGTGTCCGCGTCCAGGTTGGCCGTCGGCTCATCGAGGATCAGGATCGGAAAGCCGGCCAGCAGCGCCCGCGCCAGCGCCAGCCGCTGCCTCTGACCGGAGGAAAGGAGGGCGCCACCCTCTCCCGCCCGCGTTTCCCAGCCCAGAGGGAGCGAGCGCACCCAATCCAGCAGCCGGGCCCTTCCGGCCGCCTCCTCGATCTCCTCCAGCCCGGCACTGGGCCGGGCGAGCCGGAGATTGTCGAGCAGACTCGCGTTGAAGACGTGGGCGTCCTGTGCACAGAGGCCGATCAGGCGGCGGACATCGTCCTGGCGCCCCCTCTGAAGATCGGTGCCGTCGATGAGCATGCGCCCGCGGTCCAGCTCGCGAAAGCGGAGCAGGGCGTTCGCCAGGCTCGTCTTGCCGGATCCGCTGGGCCCGACCAGGGCGACCCGTGCCCCCGGCTCCAGCCGTAACGAGACGCCGGCCAACGCCCATGGCCCGTCGGGCCGATAGCGTAGCCAGGCGTCCTCCACCTCCAGCACGCCCATCCGCAACAGCAGCGGGGCGGGCGGGTCGGTCACCGGGACTGGCAGCGATTGGACCTCGAGCAGCCGACGACCCGCGGCGAGGCTGTGCTGAATTCGCTCGAAGGCGGCAGGCAGCGGCTGGACCGCCTCAAAGGATGCGAGAGCGGTCAGCGCCAGGGTGGCCAGATACGCTCCATCCAGGCGCTGCGCGGTCACCAGCGGCAGTGAGATCGCCAGCACGCCCAGGGCCGCGAGGCCGGTGGCCAGGACCAGGCCGGCCTCCCCGACGGCATCGCTGAGGGCCCGCCTGAGGTCGATTCGAGATATCTCGTCGCCGATCCGGCGGATCGAATCGAGGCGGCTCCGCGAGGCTCCGAAGGCGACCAGTTCGCCGGAACCCTGGACCACCTCCACCAGCTGCGTACTGAGGTCACCCCGAATCCGGGCTCGGTCGCCGGCCCAGTGGCGCGCCAGCCGAGTCGAGAGCAGGGGGAGCCCCACCGCGGCGGCTGGAAAAAGGAGCAGCAGTGGCAGCAGCGCCGGCGCGGCCAGAGGCGCGATCACGCCCGTGGCCAGGCCCAGCACCAGCGCCGCGACCAGTGGCGGCACCACGCCTCGCAGGAAAAGGTCCTGGAGGGCTTCGACGTCGGAAACCATCCGGGCCAGCAGGTCGCCGGAGCGGAATCCTGCGAGCCCGGCGGGCGCTCGGGGCTCCAGGGCCTGATAAAGGCGCACCCGAAGCTCGCCCAGCACGCGAAACGCGACATCGTGGGTAACCAGGCGCTCCAGGTACCGGAGGAGTCCGCGGGAGATCCCGAAGAACCGTACCGCCACGATCGCCACTGCCAGGTCGAGGATCGGCGGACGCAGCGCCGCTTTCGAGATCAGCCAACCCGAGATCGCCATCAATGCCAGGCTGCTGCCGATCGCGGCCGCCCCCAGCAGGACCGCGAGTCCGAGCCGAAGCCGGTGGCCCCGGAGCAGGCCGAGCAGTCGGATCGTCACGCCGGCGCCGCCGCCAGGCGGCCGCCCGCCAGCCTCAGCACCCGCTGCGCGCTGGCGGCGAGGGCCGGGGTGTGCACCGCCATCAGGACCGTCGTGTCCCGGAGCTCGCCCAGCAGCCGGGCCAGACTTGCCGCCGACTCCGGGTCCAGGTTGGCGGCCGGCTCGTCCAGGAGCAGCAGGCGCGGGCGTCGCAAAATGGCCCGAGCCAGGGCCACGCGCTGGCGCTGGCCCGCGCTCAGGGAAGACCCGCGTTCGCCCGCTTCGGTCTCGAGGCCCAGCTCCAGGCCCGCTTTCGCGGCGGCCCGTCGGATCGCGGCGGGAGAGGCGTCGGGGTCGCCCAGCCGGATGTTTTCCGCCAGCGTGCCCGCGAAGAGCGTGGGTCGCTGGGGGACCCAGCCGACCTGGGCCAGAAAGCGCGGCCAATCGAGGATAGCCAGGGGCACCCCGCCGACCAGGACCTCGCCCCGGTCGGGCGCCAGGAACCCCGCCGCCAGCTCGAGAAGAGTGGTCTTGCCGGAGCCGGAGACGCCCACGATCGCGACATGCTCACCGGGCTCCAGACGGAGGTCGACTCCGTCCAGCACGGTGCCGCGACCCTCCCGCCGGAATACGGCCGATCGCAACTCCAGTGCCTGGCGTCCGAGATCACTGTCCAGGGTGCCGTCCCGCCGGGGAGCCGGCCGGTCCAACAGCCCAAAGGCTCGCTCGGCGGGCGCCAGGGCATCCAGGGAAGCGTGGTACTGAGCCCCCAGACGGCGCAGCGGCAGGTAGACCTCTGGAGTCAGGATCAGGACTGCAAGACCGGTTTCGAATCCAAGTCCACCCCCGGCCAGGCGGATGCCGATGGCGACCGCGACCAGGGCGGTGCTGATGGTCGCCGCCAGCTCGAGGACGAGGGACGAGAGGAAAGCGAAGCGGAGGCTGGTCAGAAGTGCCCCGCGGTACTGATCGGCCACCCGGGCGATGTTGTCGGCCTGGGCGTGGCTGCGACCGAAGACGCGCAGGGTGGGCAGTCCCTGGAGAACGTCAAGGAAGTGACCGCCGAGGATCGCGAGCGCCTTCCACTGCCGGCTGTTGGCGGCCTGCGAAGAGAGACCCACCAGGGCCATGAAGACCGGAATCAGCGGCACCGTGACGACCATGACGAGAGCTGAAAGAGGGTCTCTGGGCACCACCCATGCGATCACGGCCAGCGGCACCACCACGGCCAGCACGAGCTGGGGCAGGTAGCGGGCGAAATAGGCGTCCATCGCCTCGACGCCGTCCACCATCGTGGTCACGAGCTCCCCCGAGCTCTCGGCGTCGATGGCGTCTGGACCCAGGTCCAGAAGGTGCGCTGCAAGACGGAACCTCAACGCGAGCTTCACGCGGGTAGCGAACAGCCTCCCGTTCAGCTCGAGGCCAAACGCCAGCAGCGCGCGGCCGGCGATGACGGCCAGCAGCCAGAGCAGCGGGCCGGCGAGGGCCGACGGCGGCTGGTGGCCGAGGAAGGAGCCCGCCACCACATGAGCCAGGAGAGCGGCCTGGGCGATCAGGAGGGCGGCTCCGAGGATCCCCAGGACGGCGGTGCGGACCAACAGGGCGGGTCCGCCCGGGGCGGCGCCCAACAGGCGGCGCTGGGTCGGGTTCAAGAGGCCGAGACGGGCTGAGGCTCTCTCAAGATCCGCTTTCGGAAGATCCAGTACGTCCAACCCTGGTAGCCGAGCACCACGGGGACGAAGAACGCCGCGATGATCGAAATCACAGTCAGGGTGTATTGGGAGGAGGAGGCGTTGCTGATGGTGAGGCTGTTGACAGTCCGGTCCACCGTCGAGATCAGGACTCGCGGGTAAAGGTTCAGAAAGATTGTCGCGGTGGTGAGCAGGATCGCCGACCCATTCAGGAAGAAGGCAGTCAGGTCCCAGCGCTCGCGGCGGAACCAGCCCACGGCGATGAGCGCGGCCAGCGCGGCGAGGGGCACGACGTCAGGAACGATTCCCCGGTCGTGGCTGGCGAGGGCGTTCGCGTAGGACCAGGTCAAGAATCCACCGAGGCCGACAAGCGCCGCCCAAAAGAGCCGGGAGGCCGCGAACCGAGCCCGCAATTGCAGGTCGCCATCGGTCTTGAGCACCAGGAAGAGCGCCCCGTGGAGCGTGAATAAGGTGAGGCTCATCACGCCGCCGATAAGGGCGTAGGGCCCGACCAGGTCGAAGAAATTGCCGGTGAACTCGTGCTGGGCGTTGAGCGGCACCCCATGCAGGAAGTCCGCGAAGGCGACTCCCCAGAGGATGGCCGGCAGGAGGCTGCCGAAGAAGATCGCCCAGTCCCAGGTCTTCTGCCAGCGCGGATCGGCGACCTTGCCCCGGAACTCGAAGGCGACGGCCCTGAAGATGAGGGCGACCAGGATCAGGAAGAGCGCCAGGTAGAAGCCGGAGAAAACGGTCGCGTACCACTCGGGGAAGGCCGCGAACATCGCCCCACCGGCGACCAGCAGCCACACCTCGTTGCCGTCCCAGTGCGGACCGATGGTATTGAGGAGGACGCGGCGATCGAGGTCGTCCCGGCCTAGGAATGGAAGCAGGATGCCCACTCCGAAGTCGAAGCCCTCGAGGAAGAAGTAGCCCATCCAGAGGACTGCGATCAGTAAAAACCAGAGCGTCTGCAGGTTCCAGAAGGAGCTCATCTCGGCCTCAGTAGACGAGGGCCGGGATCAACTCGATCTCGAACTCCGCCTCGGTTGGGAAATGGCGCGCATAGCGAAGCATCAGCCAGCCATCCACAATTGCCAGCAGCCCGTAGATGATCGTGAAGCCGGCAAGGCTGGCCGCAACCTCGCCCCACGGGACAGTCGGAGAGACACCCTTGGCGGTGGCCAGGACTCCGTAGACGACCCAGGGCTGGCGGCCCATCTCCGTAAAGATCCAGCCAACCGAATTGGCCAAAAAGGGGAGCGCGACGGCCGGGATCGCAAGGCGGTTGAACCAGATCGACCGCTCCAATCTTCCCTGGCGCAGGAGTACGAGCCCCCACAGCGCGAAGCCCGCCAGCAGGACTCCGAGCCCTGCCATCAGCCGGAAGGTCCAGTAAGTGATCGGCACCACTGGCAGGTAATCGCCCGGCCCAAATGCTGCCTGCTCCTGACGCTGGACGTCGTTCATTCCGAGCACCTCGCCGTCCCAGGTGTTGGTGGCCAGGACGCTGAGCAGGTGGGGGACGGTGACGTTGAAGATCAGGTTCCGCCCGTCAGGCGTGCCCAGCGCGAAAAGGGAGAACTCGGCACCCTTCTGCGTGTTGTAGAGAGCTTCGGCGGCGGCCATCTTCATGGGCTGCTGCTGGGTCATCACCTGTGCCTGCGCGTGGCCGGAGAGGACGGTGCCGATCGACCCGACCAGTGCGAACACCAGCGCCAGCGCCGCCGCCCGCCGGAAAACCTCGACCTCGGTGTGGCGGAGGAGGTGGTAGGCGGCGACCCCGAGCACGAAGAGCGAGCCCGTCAGAAGCGCCGCGAGGATCGTGTGGGGAAAGGTGACCAGGAGGGTCGAATTGAAGAGGATCGCGAAGAAATCAGTCATCTCGGCCCGGTGCGTGACCGGGTTCAGGTGAAAGCCGACCGGGTGCTGCATCCAGGAGTTGGCGGCGAGGATGAAGAGCGCCGAGAGCTCGGTCCCGATGCAGACGAGCCAGATGCAGGCCAGGTGCAGGCGCTCGGGAAGGCGGCCCCAGCCGAAGATCCAGAGTCCGAGGAAGGTGGACTCCAGGAAGAAGGCGAGCAGCCCCTCGATCGCCAGCGGGGCTCCGAAGATGTCGCCCACGAAGCGGGAGTAGGCGGACCAGTTCATCCCGAATTGAAACTCCTGGACGATGCCGGTCGCCACCCCGATCGCGAAGTTGATGAGGAAGAGGTGGCCGTAGAACCGGGTCATTCGGAGGTACTCGGGACGGCGCCTGGTGTACCAGAGCGTCTGCATCACCGCGACCAGGAAAACGAGACCGATGGTGAGAGGGACGAAGATGAAGTGGTAGACCGTGGTGGTCCCGAATTGCCAGCGGGCGAGTGTCAGTGCATCCATTGGCCGGGAGTGTAGCTTCGGGCCGAGCGCGGAACGGAAGGCCATTGGACCCGACAGTTCCGGGACCCGGCCAGTGCGTCCTTATTCGCCGGAGCGACTGATCGAATCAGCGAGGTGGAGACGCTCGGCGTCTACCTGAGAGCGACAACTTCGGCCAGCCTCTCGGCCGCGGCCGTCAGCGAACGGGGCAGCCGTTCAGCGGCGCCGATCGTTCCACGCACTCCGGGGCCGCCAATGAAGATCTGGACCAGAGCGGCTCTTGCCGCCGCGGCGACTCGGCGGACCGCCGGGCGGGCCTCGGATCCGGTCAGGGCAAGAACGAGGGCCACCGGCTTGCGCATCGCCATCTCGCTGACAAGTGCCTCATGAGGTACGTCAGAGCCCAATGCGAGCGCGGCGACGCCGCGTCGCCTCAGCAACAGTTCGAGCGCCCAGACGGCGACCGCGTGATGCTCCCCGGCGGGCGTGGCGATCAGCACCGTGATGGCGCCCGCGACCGGCGCCAGACCGGAACGAACGGTTCCCAGCCAGCTGATCACGAGGCCGGTCGCGGTGTGCTCCTGGGCGATCGACAACCTGCCCGACACCCATTCGGCGCCCACCCCGCGCAGGGCTGGAAGGACGCGCTCCTCGAGCGTGCGCTCGAAACCGAGGACACGTTCGGAGCCAAGGAGAAGCGCCAACACGCGACCGGGATCGCCGGCCACCAACTCGCCGGCGAGCGACTCCGCGGAGATGTCCCTCGCATCCCCGCCCGCCTGGTCCGCGGCGGCGATTTGCACGGCTCGGGCGATTGCTTCCCGGGCACGGAAACCGGAGCGAACGAGCATCGCCGCACTGTGAACGAGCTCGACCTCCTCCTCGGTATAGCGGCGGTGACCGCCCCGGGTCCGGGCGGGGCTGGGAAAGCCGTATCGCCTCTCCCAGGCGCGGATCAACTCAGGGGAGAGACCCGTCGCCTCAGTCAGCTGCGCCAGGCGAAAGTCAGCTTGGCTCTTGAATTCTTTGTACATCTTTTGTATAGTTTCACCATGATAGTTCAAATGGGGAGCCGGGCAGACGGACAGGCAATGGAACGGGCCAGCCGCGAGATCGCGAGCAGTCTTGGAGTCACCCTTCGACGCCGGTATCGGCGAGCGCGGGTCGTCGCACCGTTGCGCGCGATCGACCAGATGCTGGACGACCTCGAGCGGTTGAACCTGGTTGGGAGGCGGCGGGTGCCGCTGGAATGGGGAGGGCGCCTGGCGCAG
This sequence comes from Chloroflexota bacterium, assembly GCA_043740835.1. Taxonomy (GTDB): domain Bacteria; phylum Chloroflexota; class Dormibacteria; order Dormibacterales; family Dormibacteraceae; genus JAYUBK01. Next base: position 3,143 of record JAYUBK010000310.1, on the reverse strand, counting down.
CTCGCGATCTCACTACCGGCGGAATTGCGCGAGGTTCCTGAGATGCGGACCAACGTCGCCACGGGGAGGCTGATGGACAGCCTGTACGAGATTCAGGACGCCCTGCTCGACATCAAGATGGGCGCGATCCGTCAGGAGCTGCGTGAGTTCGACAGTGTCGAGTTCGACAGCGTCGAGATCGACCTTCGGGATGGCAACCGGGACGTGGCCTGACCCGACCTGTTCGCTACCAATGAGGCTGGCGATGGAGTCAGGAACTCACCCGCCGCCGACCAGACAGGCGACCGAGCGGCCGCCGCGAAAGCCGGACCAGGGGGCCCAGGCGTGCCCGGCCATGGCCAGGACAAGCCCGGCGCAGCCGCCCACCAGCCGCCCAACAAGAGTCCGGCAAAGGTGGCCAGCGCCCCCTTCCCGATGTCAGCGGCGAGCACCGCCAGGCCGGCACGAGGCCCGAGGAGCCGCCAGACGTTGCCCGCCCCGGGATTGCCTTCCCCCTCGACCAGGGAGCCGTCGGTCGGGATCGCCGCCGGCGGCGCGGTGCCCCAGGCGCTTGCCACCCGCCCCTGCCAGGGCCGCGAGCGCGCCGACCGCCTGAGCCAGCTGTGGGTCTATCCCGGCGAGCTCCTCTCTGCGACTCTCGAGGAAGGAGCCGAGGATGCTTTCGAGTTCAGTTCGGAACGCCGGCGGGGAAGTGGTTAGGCTCAGGCTCATCGGCAAACCGATTTTGATGATCGCCATGAAACCCGTGCCAAATCGATCTCAAAAAACCCGGACGCGGAAGGAGGAGCACCTCCAGATCAACCTGGCCGGCGAGTTCACCGGTGACGTTCCGTCCGGGTTCGACCTCTACCACTTTGAGCACCTCGCGCTGCCCGAAATCGACCTCACCGAGGTATCCACGGCCACCACGCTGTTCGGGCGACCGATGCGCTCGCCGATCCTCGTCTCGTGCATGACGGGGGGACGGCGGATGCCGCGCGGTTCAACGCGATCTTGGCCGAGACGGCGCAGGAGCATGGGCTGGCGATGGGTCTGGGGTCGGGTCGGGTGCTGCTCGAAGATCCCGGCGCGCCGGGCTTCGATCTCCGCTCAAGAGCCCCCGGGATACCGCTTCTGGCCAATCTCGGCGCCGCGCAGTTGAACCAGGGAGAGGGGGTGGATGCCTGCCGCCGCCTCCTCGACCTCACCGGAGCCGACGCACTGGTCCTCCACCTCAACCCACTCCAGGAAGCCCTTCAGCCCGAGGGCGAGCCGCGGTGCAGGGGGCTTCTACGCCAGATCGAGCGCCTCTGCGCCTCGCTCGGGGCGCCAGTCGTCGTGAAGGAGGTCGGCGCGGGAATCGCACCCGACGTGGCGGCCAGCCTCTTCGCGGCCGGGGTGGCAGCGGTCGATGTCGCGGGCGCCGGCGGCACATCCTGGAGTGAGGTCGAGAGGCACCGTCTGTCGGGGAGCCACGCCCGCATCGCGCTGGCCTTCCGTTCCTGGGGCATTCCAACGGCGGAGGCCGTGGTCGGGGCCAGAGCGGTCGCCGGCGACGCCCTGGTCTTCGCCAGCGGAGGTGTCCGCAACGGCATGGATGTGGCCATCGCTCTCGGCCTGGGTGCTGACCTTGTCGGATTGGCGGGATCCTTTCTCAGGGCCGCGGCGGCCGGGCCGCTGGCTGCCTCCGACCTTGCCTCGGAACTTGCGGGCGTGCTCCGCGTCGTCATGTTCTGCGTCGGAGCTCCGGACCTGCGGGCATTCCGGGCCGCACCGCGCCTCGTCTCGCGCCGGTTTGGTCCGGTGATGCCGACCTAACGTCCCGCCGACATCCGCGCCCGGTACGACTTTCCGCGAGACGCTCCCGAACGCCACCGTTCGATGCCGCGAGCACGACCGCCGCTTTCGAGCGATGCGATCGAGCGGGGCCTCTATCCAGGCCCCCGCCTGCCCCTGCCCCAACAATCCGCCGACGAGCATCGTCGCAGCGAGGTCAAAGTCCGCCTTTCGTTGGCCGGTTCAACCAAGGACAGTGTGGTCGGGGAGGCGGGACTCGAACCCGCGACTCCTTGACCCCCAGCCTTGGGAAGATCGCCGCCGAATTTGACCTGATCTTAGCTCGGCGGGGCGATCATGGGCGGGAGCACTTGACTCGATTGGGCCCTGCCGCTGACGGGCGTTGCACGGCAGCCCATTCGATGCAAAACTCGGGGCGGCCATGAGCAGTCACTTCATACCGTGCGGAAACGCGTTACGCCGGATGATGATCGCCGTCGCGGCATCTGCGGCGCTGGGCGCGCCGATCGCCTGCGGCAACGATTCCTCCAAGCCGCCACCAACGGATCCGTGCGGCTCGGCGACTCCCTTGAAGGGTGGCTACGCCCAGGTGGGCCGGTTGACTCTTCAGGTGTCCTTCCCCGGTGCCTTCAATGACCCCCGAGTGTGGAGCTACCGCGATGGGTACCCCACGAAGGTTCCGGTCGGGATCCCCGCTTCGCTCCGCGCTCCGGTTTCGCTGACGGGGCGGAGCTGCACCGACTCCCAACCACTACGAGTCTGGTACCCGCCGACAGGTTCAGGGACGCCCTTCGAGCACGTCCCAGTCGGAGCGGATGTCCTGGCGTCGACCGGTGATCTGTCAGCATCATTTGACAATCCGGCGCCGGGGCTCGATTTTGTTCCTGGCCTGATCTTGTTCAGTCGCAGTGGCAAGTGGGTGGTCACTGCGCGGCGGGGCGATAAGGTCCTAGGCACAGCGACTTTGCTGACCAACTGCCTTATCTGCTGACTCCCGCCGCGCCTCCGGAATCGAAACTTGGCCGATCAGCCTGGAATCAGCTCGAACCTCTCGCGACCCCGAATTCGGTAGACGGAGAAGTCCGAGTCAAGGGTGAAGACACGTTTGAGACCGCGCGCTTCCGCCAAGGCGACCAGGGTTGCATCCGCAAAATCCATCGGGGTGTCCCGGTACTTCTCCATCAGGGTCCGGGAGCGCGCGATCTCCGTCTCCTCGAGGGTCACGACCTGGAGGGCGCCCCGTTCGAGCATCTGCCAAAGCGCGGTCCGGGCCGGCCAGCCCCCAGCGTCGGAAAGCAGGTACATGGCCTCGGTGAGCACCGGCCAGGTGGTGATCAGGGGAGTCGAAAGGCGAGCCAGAGTTGCCC
>JAYUBK010000309.1:0-3221 GCA_043740835.1 Chloroflexota bacterium | reverse complement strand
GGGAACCGTCCCCGGTGCGGACCTCCACGTTTTCAATTCCAAGGCGAGCCAGGTTTGCAGCGGCGGTGGCTGCGAGATCGGGGTCGCGCTCGATGGTCAGGACTCTTCGACAGAGCCTTGCCAGGATCGCCGCCTGGTAGCCCGACCCGGCGCCGACCTCCAGGGCCACGTCACCCGGATCAAGCTCGAGGGCCTGGGTCATCGAGGCGACGATAAACGGCTGCGAGATCGTCTGGCCGCCGCCGATCGCCAGGGGGTGATCTTCGTAGGCGTGGCGTTGGAGCTCGACGGGCACGAACTCTTCACGCGGCACTTCGGCCATTGCCGCCAGCACGCGTTCAGCGGTGATTCCGCGTGCCCGCAGCTGGTCCGCGACCATCACGGAACGCTGGGCTTCCATCCCCGCAATCATCCCCTCGCGATCGGGAGATCGTCGGGAGCCAGACCTAGACTAGTGGTCGATACTTTGGCGTCCCTGGCCCTCGCTGAGATACCCGCGTCGTGGAGGCGTCCCGTCCGGCAAAGGTCGCGCCTGATCCGGCGATCAGGCCCGCCCCATGCCCGGGTGGAATTTGCCCATCCCTCGGAGCAGGAGTTCGCCCGGTTTCTCGACTACTACCGGATCCGGTGGGTATACGAGCCCAACTCCTTCCCGATCAACTGGGAGGGCGACACCGTCACGGAGATGTTCACGCCGGACTTCTACCTGCCCGAGCACGACCTCTACGTCGAGGTCACCACCATGAAGCAGAGCCTGGTCACACGGAAGAACCGCAAGGTCCGGCGCATGAAGGAGCTCTATCCCGGGAGCAACGTTCGACTTCTCTACCAGAAGGATTACCAGCAGCTGCTGGCACAGGCCGGCTACTCGGCGCTCAACGTGCACCACATCCGCAAGCAGGACATCCAACAGATCCTCATCTCCCCCACAGAGCTGGAGACCAGGGTCCGAGCGTTGGGACGCAAGATCTCGCGCGACTACCGCGGGCAGTCGATCGTGCTTGTCGGGATGCTGAAGGGCATCACGTTCTTCCTTGCTGACCTCGCCCGCCAGTTGACGATTCCTGTGGCCCTCGATTACATGAGCCTGGCGCGCTACGCCGGCGCCCTGCCGGGAGACCGGGTGAAAGTGACTCGCGACCTGGACCTGGACATCCGGGGCCAGAACGTCGTTCTCGTCGAGGACATCGTCAACACCGGTCTCACGCTCGATTACGTGCTGGCGATGCTGCGCCTGCGGGAGCCCGCTTCCATCGAGGTGTGCACGCTGCTCGACCGGCCCGGCCGGCGCCTGGCAGAGGTACCGGTGAAGTACATCGGCTTCCAGATCCCGAACGACTACGTGGTCGGCTACGGATTGGACTATCGGGAGCTGTACCGCAACCTGCCCTTCGTGTGCGTACTCAGGCAGGACGCGTACCGGACGCTCGTTCCCAATAACGAGGTATCGGCTTCAACCAGCTAATACCTCTGCTCGCGTGGATGAGGCGGCAGAGCTTCGAGTCCATGATCGCCGGCGAACCCAGCCTTTTGCGGCTTGTCGAGAAGGCGATCATCGACTCCCACCGCCGCCGGTACGCTCTTGACGGCCGAGTCTGGACCGAACCCGCCGCTTACCGCTGGTTGCGCTACGAGGACCCCGACCCAATCGCCCGGCTCACCGACGGACTGATCCGGATTGTTGCCGAAGGCGGCGAGGTCGACGCGGGACTGGCGGGACGGGCCGTCGCATCGGCGCGGGAACTGGGCTATTCCGAGTGATGCGAGAGACGAGCCATCATCAGGCTGGAAAAGGTTGCCAGGCGGCGAAATGATTTTCGGACGTAGACCACGACCGGGGGCACTTGATAAGGTTCGCGACGCCCCAAGCGGCTGAGTACGGTAAAGCTGAGGATACCGAACGTCGAGTAGGTGAAAGGCGCAAGCTGGAAGCCGAAAAACGCATAGGGAACTTCAGCCTAAACAGGAAGGTCGCTTGGGGCATTTTCGCGCCCCTCGCCCGGGTCCCGCAGATGGGCCACGGGGTTCCTCTTCAAACCAAAGGAGTTGGGCGAATGCGAGAAGCAGTCATCGTCGAGGCCGTTCGGACCCCCCTCGGGAGGCGCAACGGAAAGCTGAAGGACGTCCATCCGGTGGTCCTCGCCTCCCTCGTTTTGAAAGAGGTCGTGCGGCGGGCCGGCATCGAGCCCGGCCAGGTCGAGGATGTCGTCTTCGGATGCGTCAGCCAAGTCGGCGAACAGAGCCTGAACATCGGCCGCAACGCGTGGCTCGCGGCGGGCTTTCCAGTCGAGACGCCGGCGACGACCGTCGATCGCCAATGCGGGTCGAGCCAGCAAGCCGTCCATTTCGCCGCCAACCTCATCCAGGCCGGCGTGTGTGACATCACGATCGCGGGCGGCGTCGAATCGATGACGCGGGTCCCGATGGGCTCCAGCGCGCATGGGCCCGGCGCGCCCTTTCCGCCCGAGTTGATGGAACTCTACGACCTCGTGCCGCAGGGCATCTCAGCAGAGCTCGTCGCCCGCAAGTACGGCGTCACCCGCCGGCAGATGGATGAGTTCGCAGTTCGCAGCCACCAGCGGGCGGCCCACGCGACCGACAACGGCTACCTGCGGAGCCAGATCCTGTCGATCGACGTCCCCGTTCCCGGCAACGGGCACACCGAGGTCTTCGACAAGGACGAGGGCATCCGCCGCAACGCCAGCTACGAGGCTACGAGCAGCCTGCAGCCGGCCTTCAATCCCGAGCACTCGATCACGGCCGGAAACTCGAGCCAGATCACCGACGGCGCCTCGGCGATCCTCATCATGTCGCGCGAGAAGGCCCGCGAGCTCGGCCTCAAACCACGAGCGCGGATCCTCGCCCAGGCCGTCGTCGGTTGCGACCCCGTCCTCATGCTCGAGGGGCCGATCCCGGGGACGGCGGCAGTGCTCAAAAAGGCAGGACTCCAGCTCGGCGACATCGACCTCTTCGAAGTCAACGAAGCCTTCGCATCCGTTGTCCTCGCCTGGCAGAAGGAGACCGGCGCCGACATGGAAAGGACAAACGTAAACGGCGGCGCCATCGCGCTCGGCCACCCGCTCGGAGCGTCCGGGGCCCGGCTCATGAACCATCTGCTCTACGAGCTCGAGCGGCGCGACCTTCGCTACGGCCTCGAGACGATGTGCTGCGGGGGCGGCATCGGCACCGCGACGATCATCGACCGAAAGGTCGACTGAAAA
>JAYUBK010000308.1:0-3222 GCA_043740835.1 Chloroflexota bacterium | reverse complement strand
CGACGCCGCCCTTCGCGCCGCCAAGACCGCGCTGGACCCGCGGGGCGTGATGAACCCGGGAGTGATCGTAGGGCTGCGCTAAACGGCACTGGTCGACCCGATACAGAGCTGCCTGGGCGAAAAGCTGACAGCCTTTCTGGGGGAATCCCACGCCTGGCCGGACGCGATGTCCTCGGATGCACACGACTCTTGACGGCCCGACCTCGGATACCCGAGCGCACTTCGGCAGCCTTCGGGGAGTCTTACAAATGCCCAGGGGGATCTCCAAGCGAATGGTTTTCAAGCGCCGGTTCTTTCTTGTCCTGACCTCACTCCTCGCCATGCTCTCGCTCACCGCTCTGTTCCCGAGCGTGGCCCTCGCCGACAACGGTCCCATTGGTTCGAACACGGCGGGCTGGGACATCTCCTGGCCGCAGTGCGGCGGGCCTCCCCTGCCAGACCAGCGCGGCGACATGTTCCACGTCGTCGGAGTTACCGACGGCACTCCCTACACCTCCAACGCATGCTTCGGGTACCAGTTCAACTACGCCGGGATCGTGGGGCCTCTATCCCTCTATATGAACCTCGACTACAACCTCGCGATCGGCGGCGGCCCCCTGACCTGCCGGCCTGACGACCAGGGTTGCGAGGCCTACAACTACGGCTGGGGCGCGGGAGTGTCGGCCTGGGATACGGCCCGCCGTGACACCAACGGAGCCTCGCAGCACGTCGACCTCTGGTGGCTCGATGTGGAGACCGCAAACGTGTGGTCCGACGACACCGACCTCAACACCTACGTCATCCAGGGCGCCCTCGACTTCCTCCAGCACGTTGAGGGCCGCACCGTCGGGATCTACTCGACTAGATACCAATGGCACCAGATCGCCGGCGACTTCGCGCCGCTCAATACGCCCAACTGGGTCGCCGGCGCGGCCAGCATCGAGGACACCGCCCAGTGCCAGAGTCCACTCTGGAACGGCGGCACCGTCTGGGCCTTCCAATACCTCAACCTCGACCTCAACCTCGACCAGAACCGGGGCTGCTGAGGAGGTTCGAAGGGGTCCGAAAGGTCCCCGCAAAGATTCGTAGGATGCAGTGGTGCGAATCGAGGTGGTGGGGGGCGGCCCGGCCGGACTCTTCTTCGCGCTCCTCACCAAGCGGGCCGATCCCAGCCACAAAGTGACCGTCCACGAGCGCAACCGGCCGGACGATACCTTCGGGTTCGGCGTCGTCTTCAGCGAGAAGACGATGGACTACCTGCGCGAGCAGGACGAGGCCACCTATGAGGAGATCAGCGCCAACTCGATCCGCTGGGATCCCATCGAAACCCGGATCCACGGGGGGGTGCTCGCCTGCGGGGGAATCGGATTCTGGGCCATCTCCCGCAAGCGCCTCCTCAACGTGCTTCAGCGCGGGGCTGCCGCCGCCGGCGTGGACGTCCGCTTCCAGACCGAGGTCGCCGACCCGGTCGCCCTCGCCGCCGAGGCGGACCTGGTGGCGGTGGCGGACGGGATCAACAGCCCCGTCCGGACCCGCCTGGCCGAGCATTTCAAGCCCCGCTTTGAATTCGGCAAGACGCGCTTCACGTGGTTTGGCGCAGCGATGCGGTTTCCTTCGTTCACCTTCCTCTTCGAGGAGAACGAGCACGGCCGGTTCTGCGCGCACATCTACCCCTATGAGGACGGGCTCTCGACGTTCATCGTCGAGACCGACGAGGAGACCTGGCGGAGGGCGGGACTCGAGACCTCGAACCTGGCGGCGCAGGCGCCCGGCCAGTCCGACATGTTCGGCCTCGAGTACTGCAGGCGGCTTTTCGAACACCACCTCGACGGCAATCCCCTCCTGGCCAACAACTCCAAGTGGGCCGCGTTCCGAACCGTGCGCAACGGGACCTGGCGGCACGAGAACCTGGTGCTGATGGGCGACGCAGCGCACACGGCTCACTTCTCGGTCGGCTCCGGTACCAAGATGGCGATGGAGGACGCGATCGCGCTGGCGCGGTTCGTGCGACACCAGGGTCCGGACGTTCCCAGTGCGATGGCCGCCTACGAGGCCGAACGCCGACCGCGCGTGGAGCACATCCAGAACGCGTCGCGTCCGAGCCTGCGCTGGTATGAGCAGTTCCGCCATTACTGGGCTTTTCCCACCGAGAAGTTCGCCTTTCACTTCCTTACCCGCAGCAACTACGACTATGGCCAGCTGAAAGAGCGCGACCCGTCCTTTGTCGAGGCTGTGGAGTCGAAACAGGAATTCGACCCAATCCGGCTCATTCCGGCCGGCCGGATCACCGAGATGGTCGCCGTCTCACCGGAGGGACGCATCCACCCCGGCGCGCCGCTGGCCCTCGACTGCTCAGTGGCGGGGATGATCATGCAGGTCGGCCACGCCGGTCGCCGCGCCTCGACCCGACCTCCAAGCTTTGGGCGCGACCTGCCTCTGCGGAGGGGCGGCTGGGAGACGGTCGCTCCCTCGGCGATTCCCTACTCGCGCTGGTCGCCGACTCCGCGCCCCCTCGAGAGGCCGCAAATGGTGGAAATCCGGGACAACTTCGTCGCTGCGGCCCGCGGTGGCGCTGCCGCGGGATTCGAGACCCTACTCCTGCAATTCGGGCGGGGCTACCTGTTGCACTCCTTCCTGTCGCCGCTGGCGAACCTGCGCCTGGACGACTACGGCGGCTCGCATGCCAACCGTCTTCGTTACCCGCTCGAGATACTCTCCGCGGTCCGTGCGGCCTGGACCGGACCTCTCTGGGTCGCCATGTCGATGCACGACTGGGCAGCGGGCGGCAGCGACGACGACGAGTGCCTGGAGACTGCAAGAGCCCTCCGCGCCGGCGGCGCCGACCTGCTGCTTGTCGAGAGCGGCTGGGTCACAGCCGATTCGATCCCCGCCTTCGGCCGCTGCTTCAACGCCCAGTTCAGCGACAGAGTCCGCAACGAAGTCAGCATCGAAACGGCAGTGGCCGGCGGCATCCTCTCCCTCGACGATGCGAAAAACGTCCTCCTCGCCGGCCGTGCGGACCACGTCATCGCGGACCCAGGCTACTCGGGTTAGCGTTCGCCCTTCTCCGGCCCGCACCTGGCGGGAGCGCCCGTCTCTCGGTTACCTTTCCTTGACGCAGCGGTTGGTCATCACTCCGATTCCGTCGATGCCCGTTCGCACGACATTCCCCTCGCGCAACCAGACGGGCGGGTTGCGCGCCATGCCTACGCCCGATGGTGTACCCGTTGCGATCAGGTCGCC
>JAYUBK010000307.1:0-3226 GCA_043740835.1 Chloroflexota bacterium | reverse complement strand
CCGTTGCCGTGTACGGGCACATCCACCGGCCCTACGTGCGGCAGTTGGACGGGTTCGTGCTGGCCAATTCCGGGAGCGTCGGAGCGCCCTACGACTGGGACTGGCGGGCCGCCTACCTGCTCGTCGAAGACGGGCTCGCGACAGTTCGCCGAGTTGAGTACGACCGCGAGAGGGAGCTTGCCGACCTGTCTGCGGCAGGAGCGCCACCCGGCAAGACGCTCGCGGAACTCACCATCCGATCCCGCTGACACAGCCGCCATGAGACCCCTTCGCCTTGAGGGCAGGACACTCACCGCCCAGGCCATCGGCGGCCGCGTGCTGACGCATGACGCCGGGCCTGACCTGCGCAAGGGCACCGTGCTCGAAGCCTCGCACCTGGCACGCCTGCGCTTGCTTCCCGAGGTCCACGTCGTCGAACTGGAGCCGGGCGATGTCCACGAGGACAGCGCCGCCGTGCGCCTGGCCACGGCACTCCTCCGCGACAACCTGGAGGCTACGGCGCCTCACCAGTCGCAGGTTCGAATCCGCGCCACGAGGCGTGGGCTGGTCCGAGTCGACCCGGTGGCGGTTGAGGCGCTCAACCAATTCCCGGGCATAGCGATCTTCACCGTGTACGACGATCAGGCAGTCAATACAGGCGAAGAAATCGCCGGCTGCAAGATCACCCCCGTCGCCGTACCGGAGGCCGTCCTCGCCCAGGCCGAGGCGATGTGCCGGGAGAGACCTGTCGTCCAACTCCTGCCCTTCCGTCCGCTACGGACTTTGCTTGTCGTCACCGAACGCCTCAAGCCCAGGGCTCGCGAGCTGTTCCAGGCGGCGGTCGCGCGCAAACTGGGCTGGTACGGTGCCGACGTGATCGGCACTCTCGAGGTGGCGCGCTCGCGAGAGGCCGTCGCCGAGGCATATGCTCGGGCGCGTGCATCCGGGGCAGAGCTGATCCTCTTCGCCGGAGCCAGTTCCATCGATCCCCTCGACCCCGCGTACAGCGAGCTTGCCGCCGAGGGCGGGGAGCTGATCCGCTTCGGGATGCCGGCCCACCCCGGGTCGATGCTCTGGCTCGGCCGCCTGTCAGGAGCGCCGGTCGTCGGCATTGCCTCCTGTGCCGGGTTTGGTAAGCAGACCTCGCTCGACCTCGTCCTTCCGGTTGTGTTCGCGTACGGCGACATCGACTCTCGAGGCCTCGCCCGCCTCGGCTATGGAGGCCTCATCGAAGTTTCCGCAGGCCGCCGTTTTCCTCCTTACGAGACCTGAGATAGATGGCAGTTCTCCTCGCGCTCGTGACCTTCTTCTCGACCGGCCTCGGCGGCTTCGTCGCGATCCGCTTCCGAGACCGCCTGCACCTGCTTCTGGCCTTCAGTTCAGGCGCCGTTCTGGGCGTCGTCTTTTTCGACCTTCTGCCCGAAATCTTCAGGAGCACCAGCTCGCCCAAGACGGTGCTCGTTGGTTCCGCGGCAGGGTTCATGGTGTTCTTCGCGCTCGAGCGTTACACGGCGATGCACGCCGCCCGCGAGCACGAGCACCACGGGGCCGAGGAGCACGACCAGGAGCTGGGAGTGATCGGCGCCGCGGGCCTCTCGGTGCACAGCTTCCTCGACGGCGTCGCTATTGGAATCGGGTTCCAGGCCAACCCCACGCTCGGCATCCTGATCGCGATGGCGGTCATCGCCCACGACTTCAGCGATGGCCTCAACACCGTGACGGTGCTGCTCGCCCACGGCAATTCGCTGAAGCGGTCGGTGCGCTGGCTACTCGTCGACATGACCACACCCCTGCTCGGCGCCGCCAGCACTCTCCTCTTCCAACTTCCGCCCAGCGTGCTGCCCTGGCTGCTGGCCTTCTTCGCCGGCTTCTTTCTATATATCGGCGCGTCCGACCTGCTGCCCGAAGCGCGCGAGCACAAGTCGCCGCTGGTTCTCATCGCGACAGGCGTCGGGATGCTTGCGGTGTTCGCCGTCACGCGCTTCCTGTAGCGCTCCGGCGCAGCCCGTCGCCGTTCTACGACGGGTGGATGATTGGCAGCTCAAGCCGAGGCCAGGTGTCCGCGGCCTCGACTTCGGTCCGCAGGGCGTCGACCCGCTCGACAAGCTGAGCCAGCTCGACGCCGTGGTGAGCCGGGAGGTAGGGACGAAGGAGGTCGGCGCCCGATCGCCACTTATTCAGGCTCCCGCGGCGGTTGCGGCGCGTGTAGTGGAGGCAGCCCGCGGCGACCTGGATGAGGCCCTTGTAGAACCCTCGATCGGGACCGTGACGGTCAGGCGTCCAGGCGTCCTCCCATGCTTCGTGGGCCTCCCAATAGTGGCCCTGGTTGAAGAGCAGGAGACCCCTGCTCAGGCCCGCTGGGCTCTCCATGCCGGCCTCCATCCGGACGCCATCAGCATCCCGAATGCAACCAGCAGGCTCCCGGCCGCGAAGAGCCAGGTCAGCGGCTCGCGGAGGATGACGATCGAGAGACCGACGCCGACGACCGGCTGGGCCAGGAAAAATACTGCGGCCGTCACCGCGGGCAGCCTTTCGAGTCCGCGGTACCAGGCCCACCCTGCCAGGGAGGTCGCGATGACGGTCAGGTAGAGGATCCCGAGCAGGCTGGACGGCTGAAGGTGGAAGTGCTGTCCCGTCGCCAGCTCGATCAGAGTGCCCGGGATGAGGAAGGGGACCGCACCCAGGCTCGCTGCCGCGGTGACGTCGAGGGCGCCCCGTTCCCGCACCATGGGTGCGCCATAGACGGAAAAAACGGCGTAGGCGAGAGCTGCCAGGACGAGGAGCAGGTCGCCCAGCCAGGAGGCGCCGACGGCGGCCCCCGGGATGGCGATCGCGCCGACCAGTGCCACGAGCATCCCCGTCTTCTGGACCCATGACGACGACTCGTGGAGAACGTACGGTGCGAGCAGCGCGACGAACACCGGCGTCGTCAGGGTCAGCACGCTTCCGGCCGCGGCACCGGCGAGGTCGGTGCCCCAGAGCTGGAACATCATCGTCGCGGCGAGAGCCAGCGAGGGCACGATGAGCCGTCTGTCACGGAAGTGCGGAAGGCCCTTTATGAAGGGGAGCAGCGCGACTCCGCCGACGGCCATCCGGATCAGACCGAGTGTGATGGGAGGCACGTCATGCAGGACGAGGCGGCTGACTACGTACATCCCTCCCCAGATCGCGGCGGCAAGGAGTGGCCAACCCATGAGGCGTTAGTGCCGCGCCGTCAGCGAATGACCCGGGCGCCGTCCATAGCGGG
>JAYUBK010000306.1:0-10512 GCA_043740835.1 Chloroflexota bacterium | reverse complement strand
GCGGCGACGCGGGGGCCGTCTGGGCGGGCGTCGACAGCGGAGCTGAACTTGCCAGGCGACTCAAGAGGCTGCCCGGCTTCGGGGAGATGAAGGTGAAGATCACCGTCGCTGTGCTGGCCAAGAAGTTCGGCGTCAAGCCCAGAGGTTGGGAGGCGGTGGCGGCCGACTGGCACACCGTTGCCGATGTCGATTCCGCCGAGGCGATGCTTGAGGCACGTGAGGTGAAGCGGCAGATGAAGGCCGTAAAGAGCGACAAGCCAGGTTAGGAACCCTACAAACCTGCTATAACGAAAGCACCACTCGATGGGCTATGTTCGATGGCCCTGGGGCGAAGGAGGCACTAATGCAGGTCGTGAAAAAGGATCCCACCCCGGGCCGCAAGCGCGGGCGGCTCCGCCTTCTCGACAAGCCGCAGCAGGAGCCCGAAAAACAGGAGCTGGTCGCCGACACCAGCCCGTCACTCGGCACCGACTACTACCTTGTCGGCGAGTTGCTCACCCCGGCTGAGCGCGCCCTCCGCAACAAGGTTCGGCGCTTCGCCACCGAAGAGATCATCCCCGTCATCAACGACTACTGGGAGCGCGCCGAGTTCCCCTTCGAGCTGGTTCCCAGGCTGGCCCGGTTGAAGATCGCAGGGAGCACGATCAAGGGCTACGGGTGCCCGGGGATGTCCGTCATGGCCTCGGGCCTGGTCGGAATGGAGCTCGCGCGCGGCGACGGCTCCATCTGCACCTTCTTCGGCGTCCATTCGGGGCTTGCGATGGGCTCGATCCACATCCTCGGCTCGGAGGCGCAGAAGCGTCGCTGGCTGCCGCCGATGGCGCGGATGGAGAAGATCGGCGCCTTCGGCCTCACCGAGCCCGACCACGGATCCGACGCGCTCCTGCTCGAGACCCAGGCTGTGCGCGACGGTGACGACTACGTACTCACCGGCTCCAAGCGCTGGATCGGGAACGGGTCGATCGCCGACCTCGTGATCATCTGGGCCCGCGACGACGAGGGTGGCATCGGTGGCTTCGTCGTCGAGAAGGGCTCACCGGGCTATGAGGCTCGCGTGATGACCGGCAAGCTGTCAAAGCGCGCCGTCTGGCAGGCCGAGATCACGCTCGACGGCGTTCGCGTGCCGGTTGCCAACCGCCTGGCCAAGTCGAAGACCTTCCAGGACACGGCCAAAGTCCTCACCGCCACCCGCTACGGCGTCGCCTGGGAGGCGCTCGGGCACGGACTGGCCGTCTATGAGGCGGCGCTCACCTACGCCAAAGAACGCACGCAGTTCGGCAAGCCGCTGGTCGGCTTCCAGCTGGTCCAGGACAAACTGGCCAAGATGCTCGTCGAGCTCACCTCGATGCAGCTCATCTGCTTTCGGCTCTCACAGCTGGCAACCGAAGGAAAGCTGACGCCGGGGATGGCGTCGATGGCCAAGATGAACAACGCTGCGAAGGCCCGCGCCATGGCCGCGGACGCCCGCGAGATACTCGGCGGAAACGGCATCCTCCTCGATTACCACGTGGCGCGCCACCAGGCCGATATGGAGGCGGTCTTCACGTATGAGGGCACCGATTCCATCCAGGCGCTGATCCTGGGGCGCGAGATCACCGGGGAGACGGCGTTCGCGTAATCCGCTCGCGCCTTAACGCTCTGTCGCGATTGCCTCTTGAAGCCAGTCGAGATGTTGGGCCACGTGGCGAGCATTGGTGATGAGGACTCCCGCCACGCTCCCGCCGCCCCAAGGAGCGTTGGCGACCTCCGCGGTGAGCTGCTGATCGGAGGCGCTGTCGATGAAGGCAAGTGTCCTGGCGCGGACCCGCCTCAACTCCCCGAACAGTTCCTCGAGGCCCGATTGGGACGTCTCGGCGAGGTTTGTCTGGTTCATCCGGTGAACCCAGGCGACCGCATCCTCGCGCGTCTTGAACCGCGATAGGCCCACCGGGTCCGCAACGCCGGCCAGGGTGCGCTCGGCGATGGCGAGGAAAGCACGCTCGATGCTGATGAGATGGGACAGGTGATCGCGCGCCGACCAGCCCGCCTCGCCCTCTAGGGCGCTGGTGGTCACCGGCCGGAGTGCTTCGCCTGGTGGGAGTTTCGCGTAGCGCTCTTCCAGGGTGGCGAGGGAGGCCTCGAGCTGGGCCGCGACCTCGTGGCGCGTGGGAGACATCCCGGGAAGGCTACAATGTCGGCTCCGCGCCCGGGCCAGGAGAGCTCGGGGCCAGACCAGACAAGAGAAGGACTGAGATGAGTGCATGCACCCCCTCGGCGGAGCAAGCGCGCCTGCTGGCGCACGACCATCCGCTGATCCCCGTCTACCGCGACCTGCTGGTCCACGAGCTGACCCCGGTTCGCGCCTATTCGTTGCTTTGCCCTCCGGGCACTCGCGGTTTCCTCCTCGAGAGCGTCGAAGGCGGCGAGCGCCTCGCCCGTTACTCCTTCATCGGGTACCGGCCCGAGCCATTCGCGATCGACCTCGCGGACCCGCTCGAGTCGCTGCGCGAGGTCGCAGAGACGCCGCTGGCGCCGGTCCCCGGTCTGGCCCGCTTTCGTGGTGGGGTCGTGGGTTACCTCGGCTACGAGACGGCTTGTCGGTTCGAGAGGCTGCCTGCCGCCACGGGAGACCCGCCGCCGCTGCCGGAGTCGGCCTTTCTGCGCGCCGAGGACCTCGTGATATTTGATCACGCCACCAACCGCCTGCGCCTGTATACGGTCCACCGTCCAGAAATCGAGAGTTATGGGGACGCCTGCGGGCGGCTGGAGGAGATGGACGAACACCTCCGTGGGGAAGCCGTGGATTCACCGAAACCGGCCGACTCCGGCGCCGAGTGGAAGTCCAACCTCACCCGCGGTGGCTTCTGCGCGATGGTCGATGCCGCTCGCGAGGAGATCCTCGCCGGGGAGGCTTTTCAGGTCGTGCTCAGCCAGCGCTTTCGCAAGCCCCTTGCCGCGCGGCCGCTCGACGTATACCGCTGCCTGCGTGCGCTAAACCCCTCGCCTTACATGTTCAACGTGGACCTGGGGGACGGTTTCCACATCGTGGGCACCTCACCCGAGGTCCTGATCCGGGTCGAGGACGGCAGGATCACATCCCGTCCGCTCGCAGGGACCCGCCGCCGGGGGGTGACGCCGGAGGAGGACGCCGCGCTGGAGCGGGAGTTGCTTGCCGACCCCAAGGAGCGCGCCGAGCACGTGATGCTTGTCGACCTCGGCCGTAACGACGTCGGCCGCGTAGCAACCCCCGGCTCGGTGCAGGTCCAGAGTTTTCTCGAGGTCGAGCGCTACTCGCACGTGATGCACATCAGCTCGACGGTGACCGGTGAACTCGCCCCGGGGAAGTCTGGGCTCGACGCCCTGCGGGCCGCCTTCCCGGCGGGCACCGTTTCGGGCGCTCCCAAGATCCGGGCGATGGAGATCATCGCCGGCCTCGAGCCGGACCGGCGCGGGCCTTACGCGGGCGCGCTCGGCTACGTCGGGTTTGGCGGCAACGTCGACATGGCGATAACGCTGCGGACTGTCGTCATCGCCGCCGGCGAGGCCTTCGTCCAGGCGGGCGCCGGCATCGTCGCGGCCTCGGTGCCTTCGCTGGAGTTCGACGAAACGCTTGCCAAGGCCGGAGCCATGTTCGAGGCGATCAAGCTGGCGGAGGCCATGCCATGACGCGGGTTGGCGTAATCGACAACTACGACTCCTTCACGCACAACCTGGTCCAATACCTCGCTGAATTGGGTGCCGAGCCGGTCGTGCATCGCAACGACGAGGTCGCCGTCACGGACCTCGATGGCTACGACGCGCTCGTGATCTCTCCCGGACCGGGCACGCCGAGTGCAGCGGGGATCTCCGTCGAAGCGGTCCGGGAACTCTCGGGCAGGCTACCGATACTTGGCGTGTGCCTCGGTCACCAGGCAGTGGGGGAGGCTTTCGGAGGCTCGGTCGTGAGGACGGAGCCGGTGCACGGCATGACGTCATGGATCCACCACGATGGGCTGCCGCCCTTCACGGGCCTGTCGGTTCCGTTCGAGGCCACCCGATACCATTCGCTGGTGGTAGCCCGCGACTCCGTGCCCGCCTCTCTTGAGATCAGTGCATGGACGCATGACGGCCTCGTAATGGGTCTGCGCCACCGCCGCCATCGCACCTACGGGGTCCAGTTTCACCCGGAATCCATCCTCACCGGCGAGGGCAGGCGCCTGTTGCAGTCGTTCCTGAGGGTGGCGGCGGCATGATCGACCAGATCGCCAAGCTGGTCCGCGGGCAATCCCTCACCGAGGCCGAGGCTGCCGAGGCGATGGAGTTGATCATGCGTGGCGAAGCGACACCCGTCCAGATCGCGGGCTTCATCACGGCGCTCCGCATCAAAGGCGAGACGGTGGAGGAGATCACCGGGCTGGCACGCACCGCGCGGGCGTTGGCGACGCCCATCGACGTTGCCGGCGAGGGGCTGCTCGACACCTGCGGGACTGGCGGCGATGTCCTCGGGACTTTCAACATCTCGACCCTGTCGGCGATCGTCGCCGCCGCCTGCGGAGCGCGGGTCGCCAAGCATGGCAACCGCGCGGCTTCCTCGCAGTGCGGGAGCGCCGACGTTCTCGAGGCGCTTGGAGTACGCATCGACCTTCCTCCCGAGGCCGTCGCCCGCTGCATCCGGGAAGCCGGCATCGGGTTTCTTTTCGCGCCCCTCTTTCACCCCTCATTCAAGTACGCGACCGTTCCCCGTCGCGAGCTCGGGATCCGGACCGTCTTCAACATCCTCGGCCCTCTCTGCAACCCGGCCGGCGCCCGCCGCCAGGCTCTTGGCGTGGCCGATGCCGGCCTGGCTCGCCTCATGGCCGAGGTGCTCGCCCGGCTGGGCGTTGACCACGCGCTCGTCTTCCATGGCGAGGACGGTATGGATGAGCTGACAACGACGGGGACGTCACAGGTGATCGAGGTCAAGGAAGGCCGGCTGCGAACCTTCGAACTGGAGCCGATCGAACTCGGGCTCCAGCGCACTGGACTGGACGCCCTGCGCGGCGGAGGTCCGGCCGAGAATGCAGCGATCGCACGCGAGGTGCTCTCCGGCGCTCAGGGCCCCCGGCGCGATGTGGTCCTCCTCAATTCGGCGGCCGCGCTCTGTGCCGCCGGCCTCGCGACCGACTTCAGGGAGGGGATCGGACTTGCCGGCGAGGCTCTCGACTCGGGCCGCGCAGCGCAGGTGCTCGGCCGCTGGGTGCAAGTGAGCCAGGCGGCGTGAGCGCCACCCGCACGATCCTCGACGAGATCGTCGAGGAGACCGAGGCGGAGGTCGAGGAGCGCCGGGCGAAGGTGCCCCAGGCCGTCCTCGAGAAACGCGCGGCGGCCGCTCCGGCGCCCCGCGGTTTCGCAGCCGCGCTCCGAGGACCGGGCCTCGCCGTGATCGCGGAGATGAAGGCCAGCTCCCCAAGTGCGGGCTCGATCGCAACGTCCTATCGGCCCGATCGCATCGCGCGCGCCTATGAGGCAGGAGGCGCCGCGGCGATCTCCGTCCTCTGCCAGGGCAGCCGATTTGGCGGCCACCCCGAGCACCTCCTGCAGGCGCGGGCGGCCAGCCATCTGCCGATCCTGCGCAAGGACTTCGTGACCACCGAATACCAGCTCTTCGAGACTCGCGCGTATGGAGCCGACGCAGTGCTCCTGATCGTCGCCGCCCTCGAGGAGGAGCGCCTGCGCGAGTTACTCAGGCTCTGCGCCCGCCTGCGGCTCGACGCGCTGGTGGAGGTCCACGGAGCTCGCGAGGTCGACGTCGCGCTGTCCTCCGACGCTGAGATCATCGGCGTGAACCACCGCAATCTCAAAACACTCTCCGTCGACACCGCCCTCACTGGACGCCTGCGCCCACGAGTACCCGTGGGCAAGGTCTTCGTGGCCGAAAGCGGGATCCGGGACGCGTCCGATGCCCGCCGGATGGTCGCCGCGGGTGCCGACGCCATCCTGGTCGGCGAGGCGTTGATGCGGGCCGAGGACCCCGGCCAGCTCATTCACGACTTCGTGCGTGAGCCGCGGGAGCCGCGGTGAAGACACTCGTCAAGATCTGCGGCATCTGCGACATCGAGGGGGGTATCGCGGCCGCCGAGGCGGGGGCCGACCTGCTCGGCTTCCACTTCTGTGACTCCAGGCGCCGCCTCAAGCCGGAGGAGGCGCTTCGCATCATCGAGGCGCTCCCCGAGGGGCCTGCCCTGGTCGGCGTGTTCATCGACCAGCCGCCCGCGGAGGTCGAGGCGATCGCCGAATACTGCGGCCTCGACCTCGTCCAGCTCCATGGCTCGGAGCCACCGGGATTCCCGATCGAGGTGCCGGTCATCAAGGTTTTGAAGGTGAAGGACGGAAAGATGCCGGACCACCGGCTCTGGCCCGATGACCTTCTCATGCTTGACTCCTGGTCCACCGACCAGCGCGGCGGAACTGGCCGGACCTGGGACTGGGACCTCGCTCTGGATCTCGTCCGCCAGCGCGAGGTCTTCATCGCCGGCGGCCTCAATCCTGAAAACGTCGGCGATGTCGTCAGGCGGCTGAATCCCTATGCCGTCGACGTCTCCAGCGGCGTCGAGAGCGAGCCGCGTGTCAAGGACCCCGACAAGGTGGCGCGTTTTGTGGCCACGGCCAAGCGGGAGCTGCGAGTCCTGTGAGCGCCAC
The DNA here is from genome assembly GCA_043740835.1 of Chloroflexota bacterium. GTDB lineage: Bacteria > Chloroflexota > Dormibacteria > Dormibacterales > Dormibacteraceae > JAYUBK01. Next base: position 3,876 of record JAYUBK010000306.1, on the reverse strand, counting down.
GCCCTTGAAGGGCCGCTTCGGCCTGTACGGGGGGCAATATGTGCCCGAGACGCTGATGTCGCCGCTCGCCGAGTTGGAATCGTCCTGGGCCGCGGCGTGGGACGATTCCAGGTTCCAGTCGGAGCTCCAGGCTCACCAGCGCGATTTCGTCGGACGCCCGACGCCCCTCTACTTCGCCGAGCGCCTCTCGATTCAGCACGGCAACCGCATCCACCTCAAGCGCGAGGACCTCTGTCACACCGGCGCCCACAAGCTCAACAATGCACTCGGCCAGGCGCTGCTGGCGCGGCGAATGGGAAAGCGCCGGATCATTGCCGAGACTGGCGCGGGGCAACACGGTGTCGCCACCGCAACGGTATGCGCCCGATTCGGGTTTGACTGCACCATCTACATGGGCTCGGAGGACATTGTTCGCCAGAACGTCAACGTGCAGCGGATGCGGATGCTCGGCGCCGAGGTGCGCGAGGTGACGGCCGGCACCAGGACGCTCAAGGACGCCACCTCGGAGGCGATCCGAGACTGGGTCACGAACGTGGAATCGACCCACTACATAATCGGTTCGGCGGTCGGGCCGCATCCTTACCCCGAGATGGTCAGGCAGCTCCAACGCGTCATCGGCGACGAGGCCCGAGCCCAGTACCTCGCCGCAGAGGGGACGCTGCCGGAAGTCGTCGTTGCCTGCGTCGGTGGTGGCTCCAACGCCATCGGGATGTTCACCGCCTTCGTCGCCGACGAGGACGTGCGTTTGATCGGGGTCGAAGCGGGGGGCAGCGGACTGGCCTCCGGAAAGCACGCCGCGCCTCTCAGCGCCGGTCGCCCGGGGGTGCTCCATGGCACCCTCTCGTACCTGCTCCAGGACGCTGATGGGCAGGTCCTTCCAACGCACTCGATCTCGGCCGGCCTCGACTATCCGGGCGTCGGCCCCGAGCACTCGCACCTGCGCGACAGCGAGCGCGCTGAATACGTCGCCGCAACCGATGAAGAGGCCGTGGCGGCATTCCGCCTCTGCACACGCCTGGAGGGCATCATGCCGGCGCTCGAGCCGTCCCATGCGCTCCATGTCGCCGGCGGGCTCGAGGGCCGCATCCTGGTCTGCCTCTCGGGACGAGGTGACAAGGACATGGCGAATGTTTCCCCGCAGTAGCGACGGCGCCCTGGGCATCGTGCCTTACCTGATGTCGGGATTTCCCGACCCCGTGCGCTGCGTCGGTGCGGCCCGCTCACTGGTGGCGACGGACATCTCGGCGCTGGAGCTGGGAATTCCCTTCTCCGACCCGCTCGCCGACGGCCCCCTCATCCAGGCTGCGGGTCAGGTGGCTCTTGAGGGCGGGATGACGGTGGCGGGGTGCCTCGAGATCGCCGCCGCCGTCTCCGGTCGGGTTCCGATCGTCCTCATGACCTATGTGAACCCGGTACTGGCCTACGGACCCGAGCGGTTCGCCGCCGACGCCGCCGCGGCAGGCGTCAGCGGCGTCATCATTCCCGACCTCCCGCCGGAGGAGGCGGGAAGCGTTGCGACAGGGCTTCACGACATGGGTCTGGCGACCATTTTCATGGTGGCGCCGACGAGCAGCGATGACCGCATCGACACGATCTGTGCCGCCTCCAGCGGGTTCGTCTACTGCGTGACGCTGACGGGCATCACCGGGTTCCAGGACGAGCTGCCGGCCGGAGTCGGCGCCCTTCTCGAGAGGGTCCGTGCACGCACCGAGCTGCCGATCGCGGCGGGGTTTGGCATCTCCCGCCCCCAGCACCTGGGGCCGCTCCGTGGCAGGGCCGACGCAGCCGTGGTCGGAACCGCCGTCGTCAGAGAGGTGGGCGAGGGCCGCGATCCGGCCCGCCTGGTCGAGGAGCTGCTCGCGGCGTGCCGGTAAGAGGGATCCGGGGTGCGACCACTGCCGGCGAGAACACTCCTGCGGCCATCGTCGAGGCCACCGAGGAACTCCTCATTGAGCTCGTCAGCATCAACCAGGTGGACCCGGCCGAGGTCTGCTTCGCCTACTTCACCACCTCGCTCGACCTCGACGCGGAATACCCGGCCCTGGCGGCACGGCGGATGGGCTGGGTAGACGTTCCACTTCTCTGCGGTAACGATATGGTCGTCGCCGCACCCAACCCGCGAGCCATCGAGAAGGCGATCCGTATCCTTCTCCTCCACAACACCGACCGTCCCCAGGGTGAGATGCGCTCCGCCTACCTGCGCGGGGCGCAGGCAATCAAGGCTGATCTCGACCTGACCAAATCGGAACTTACCGAACAGGAGTTGACCGGACTGTGATCATCGTCATGAGCCACCAGGCCTCGGCCGCCCAGGTCGATTCGGTCGTCGACAAGATCAGGGAGGTCGGCCTGACCCCCGAGATTTCGAAGGGTGAGGACCGGTCGATCATCGGCGTGATCGGCGGCAACGCCTACGCCTACCGCGAGGCGTTCGCGCACCTGGGTGGGATCCAGGAGATCGTCCAGATCACCAAGCCGTTCAAGCTTGCCAGCCGCGAATGGCAGCCCCGCGACACGGTCATCGACGTCGGCGGCGTGAAGATCGGCGGGCGCGAGCCCGTGATGATGGCAGGGCCGTGCTCGGTCGAAGGTCTCGACATGCTTCTCGAGACGGCGCGCCATGTGGCCTCACGGGGCGCGAAGATCCTCCGCGGGGGCGCCTTCAAGCCGCGCACCTCTCCGTATTCGTTCCAGGGGCTGGGCGAAGCGGGGCTGAAGATGCTCGCCGAGGCTCGCGACGAGACCGGACTTCGTGTCATAACCGAGGTCGTGACGCCGGGCGACGTCGAGCTTGTCGCCCGCTATGCGGACATCCTCCAGATCGGTACCCGCAACATGCAGAATTACGCGCTTCTCCAGGAGTGCGGTCGCTCGGGTCGCGCCGTGATGCTCAAGCGAGGCATGTCATCGACAATCGAGGAATGGCTCCTGGCGGCCGAGTACATGCTGTCCCAGGGAAATCGCGACATCATCCTCTGCGAGCGCGGAATCCGCACCTTCGAGACCTCCACCCGCTTCACACTCGATCTCAATGCGATTCCTCTCGCGCGGGAGCTCAGTCACCTGCCGCTGATCGTCGACCCCTCCCAGGGCACCGGCCGCTGGTCCCTGGTGGGACCGATGTCACTGGCCGCCGTGGCGGCGGGGGCCCACGGCCTCATCGTCGAGGTCCATCCGCACCCCGATGACGCCCTCTCCGACGGGGGCCAGTCCCTGGACTTCGCGTCCTTCGACAGGCTGATGGAGGAGCTCACCAGCCTGACCGGAGCCCTCGCCCGCACTCGAGCCTGATGTGATCGCAATCGTCGGATTGGGCCTGATGGGAGGCTCGTTGGCGCTCAGCCTGCGCCACGCCGATCCGGGCCTCGAGGTGGTTGGGATCGACAGCGATCCGCCGACCCTCCGCAAGGCAGTCGAGAGTGGCGCCGTCACGGTTGCGAGCGACGATGTCGCGCTCTGCGCTGGAGCCGAAATCGTTTTTTTGGCCGTGCCCGTCCACGCCATGCGAGCGCTCCTTCCGCAGCTGCCGAGAACGGCCCTCGTCAGCGACCTCGGCAGCACGAAGGCCGAGGTCTGCTCCTGGGCCGCCGCCGCCGGAGTGGACTTCATCGGCGGCCACCCCATGTGCGGAAGCGAAGAGAGCGGCTTCGACGCTGCGGGCGCCGACCTGTTCAAGGGAGCGGCCTGGGTTCTGACCCGGCCCGAGCCGCGCCTCGAGAAGATCGTCCGCTCCGTCGGCGCGCACGCGCTCTTTATCGACCCGGCCGAGCACGACCGGCTCGTCGCCGGAATCAGCCACACGGCGTTCGTACTTTCGGCGGCCTACCTACTGGCCGTCACGGGCTCGCCCGACTGGAAGTCGATGCGGCCGCTGGC
>JAYUBK010000305.1:0-3259 GCA_043740835.1 Chloroflexota bacterium | reverse complement strand
ATGCCCTGGCCCGTGGCGGCGACAGTCGCGACGATCGGTGGCTTCCACGGAAGCTTCGGTCCCATGTTCAGCATGCTGCGGATCTCCTGCACGGTTCGCTCGTAGCCCGGCACATCGGCCTTGTTGACGACGAATACGTCCGCGATCTCCATTATCCCGGCTTTGATCATCTGCACCCCGTCCCCGAGGCCCGGCGCATGCACGACGAATGTCGTGTCTGCGATGCCGGCCACCTCGAGCTCTGACTGGCCGACTCCGACCGTCTCGAGGATGACGATCTCGAAGCCATAGGCGCCGAGCAGCCGGACGGCCTCCCGCGAAGCGATCGAAAGCCCGCCGAGATGTCCGCGTGCCCCCATGCTGCGGATGTAAACGCCGGCGTCGAGGGCGTGACGCTGCATGCGGATGCGATCGCCGAAGACGGCGCCGCCGGTATACGGCGAATTGGGGTCGACCGCGATGACGGCGATCGAGCGGCCCTTGCCGCGGACATGGGCGACGATGGCGTCGGCCAGCGTCGACTTACCGGTGCCGGGGCTTCCGGTGAGCCCCATTACAACGGGCGGGGGCCCGAGGTCGCCCAGCCGATCGAACAACTCTCGAACGCGCTGATCGCGGTTCTCGACGAGGCTGATGGCGCGGGCCAGCGCTCTTACTCGGTGTGCCCGGAAATCCTCGACGAGCCTGGAGAGGCTCTCGTCCGGGCCCTTGGCGACCCCCCGGGACGGGACGCTACGAGGCGAGGTTGTACCAGCGGATGCCGTAGTCGTGACCCAGGAAGATTACGAAGCCGGAGGTGCTCAGCGTCTTGACCTTGATCGGCGCCGGCGTCGCAAGGGTGGCGACCACGACATCGGCGCCGCCGAGGAACTGGCTCAGGAACTGCGCGGTCTCTGGATACTGACCATTCGAGTAGTCGTAGATCACGGTCTTGTCGACTCGCCCCGACGCTCGCACGGGGTCGGCCAGGGTTAGGTTGAACGGCTTCAGCGCATCCGTGACTCGATCCGATAGCGGCACCGGATCAAAGCCCGAGTTACCCGACCAGACCACCTGCACCGGCGCCTTGGCGGTGAGGACGGCCGGCGCCACCTGCTCGTTGGCGATGTAGTTCTGGATCATCCTGTAACTCGGGTCCTCGGCGCAGAGCGCATAGGTGCCCGCCGTCTGACCGCATTGGTCCTGGTCGGTAAGGAGGTTCGAGTTGGTCAGGGCGAAGTGGAGGATGTTCTTCTCGTCGATGCCCTTGCCCCACTTGTAGAGCGCGACCATGTCGTCGAAGCTGACGTCCGTCCGGAAGTTCTTCTCCAGGGCCGACATCAGCTGGGGCCCCTTGGTGAGGACGCTGAAGCCGGTCGCCTGCCTGCGGATGGCGCTGATGATCATCTGCTGGCGCCGCGCCCGCCCGAAGTCCGTCGCCTGCGCCTCCTCACTTGCCTCGCGTGAGCGGGCGATCTGAAGAGCCTGGTCGCCGGTTACCGTGTAGTCGCCACCTTTGAAATGAATGCCGGCCCCGGGCGGGCATGCGTAGCCCACCGGAACACCGTGGTTCACGTAGCCGTCGTGATAGTCGGGAAAATGGCAGTCGTCGAGCGGGCCGTCCATGTGGACGGTGATGCCTCCCAGCGCGTCGACCACGTCCCTGAAAGCCTTGAAGTCAACGCCGAAGTAGCGGTCGAACTTGACCCCAGTAACCTTCGAGACCGCCGCCTCCGAGGCGTGTCCTCCGCCATCTCGCCCGGTGAAGTTCGCCGCCGGATTGAGGACTGCTCCAGGCTGAGCGCCGATCTCGTAGGCGGCGTTGATCTTTTCCGACCAGGTCGTCCCAAGGCCGGGGTTCACGGGCATCTTGACCCAGAGGTCCCTCGGCACCGAGGTCTCGGTGACGGCGCCACTGGCCGGGTCGATGCTGACCACCATGATGCTGTCGGTGAGATAGGGCGCATCATTCTCGGCGCCGCCGTAGCCTACGAAGAGCAGGTTGATCTTCTGCTTGTGCTTCAGCTTGTAAGCCAGTGAGGAAGGGTCCGGCTCGGCTTCAGGGGCGCCCAGGATCCGTCCGAGGGAACCGGCGGAGACACCGCCTCCAGTGACGGTGGTCATGAAATTGAGCACGCGCCCGGCCGCCAGGCTGGCGCCGCCGATGGCGACCAGGACAAGGGCGGCGATGATCGCCGCCGGGGCCCCTGAGGTCAATCGGTTGCTCAGGCGATAGCGAGAGCGCCTGGCTTTCAGCCGGGCCATTCGGACTTCATATTACTTTTGAGCTGCGACACCAGTAGTGGAACGTGGACAGGGACGGGCGGTCACGCCCAATGCTGAGAGGCCGACGCGGCGGCCGCTGGAAGAATAGCGCGGCGGCGGCCAACCTGCCACCGCCGCGCTGCCAGTCCGCTAAGGGCCAAATGGCGTCGAGGTCGTGTGGTTGGTCACCGAGTAGCCGATCAGCGAGATCAAGACGAGCAGTCCGATACCGGCGACGACGATGCCGAAGACGCGCCCGATCTGGGCGAGCGACTCGCCGCCGATGGTTCCGCCGCTGGACCGAATCCGCTTGAGCGACGAATTGCCGAGGAAGAACGCGACAGGGCCGAGCACGAGCCCTCCGACACCGGCGCAACAGAGCCCGAGGAAGCCGACGATCGCGCAGACCAGCGACCAGATCGCCATCTGGTCGGTGGCCGGCGCCATTCCCGCGATGGCGCCGCCGCCGGGCATGCCGTACCCGGGTGGCGGTGGCTGGTAGCTACCGGGAGGCGGCGGCGCGTAGGCGCCGGGCGGCGGCGGGACATAGCCTCCGGGAGCAGGAGGCGGAGGCCCGTAGTCCGGCGGTGGAGGAGGCGGTGGCCCATAGCCCGGCGGTGGCTGAGGCGGAGGCCCGTAGCTCGGCGGTGGCGGTGGCTGGGGCGGAGGCCCGTAATCCGGCGGTGGCGGAGGCCCGCCGGCGGGTGTTCCGTAACCGGGAGGAGGCGGCGGCGGCATCCCGCCTGGCGGCGGTGGCGGCTCGTTCCCACCGGGTGGCTGCTGTGACATCTGGTTACCTCCTGAGCGCTGACTGCTCTGTCCGTACGTACCACTCGGCAGGGGCGGCGAGCACAGAGTAAGCGTAGGGACCCGTCAGCAGCTCATGGGCGCAAGCCCACGAGGCGGACTCGTTCAAGCAGCCCGGGCGCGTTGCCGTGGTGGCGGATGGGCCAGCAGCCGACCGCCGGAGTCCCACTCGATGCTCCAGCCGCCCTCGTGCACCTTCCGATGGTGC
>JAYUBK010000304.1:0-3260 GCA_043740835.1 Chloroflexota bacterium | reverse complement strand
CCGACCTGAAACCTCTTCAGGACAGCGCGGACCTCGCCTACCAGCGCCTACGACTGGCGCGCACTCCCGCCGACTACACCCCGCTGTTTGCCGAGCTCGGTCCGGCGCTCTCCCAGGCCGAGAACCTCAATGCCCAGCAGGCCGCCCAGCTCGCGGCCGTGGAGAGCGAGGCGGCGGTCCTCCGGGACAAGGGGCTCGCGGCGGCTCGACAGGCAGGGCTTGACGCGCTTGCGGCGGGCCGCAACGACGCCGCCGTAGCCGCCTTCATCAACCACCCCGACCTCGGGCGACCATCCCAGAAGCTCGAGAGCACCGGCGCGCGTCTGAACTCACCGGATCTCGCCGACGTCTCGCTGGCCGCGGCGCTGATGGAGGGGTACCGGGACCAGGTCCACGCCGCCTTCTTGAAAGTCACGCCGTCGAAGTTGATCGTCACCTCGATCGCGGCCCAGGAGATGTGGGTCTATTGGAACGGAACGCTCTGGCTCAACACCCTCGTGACCACCGGCCGGCCGGCGCTCCCCACCGACATCGGACTGATGGTCGTGGCGCGCAAGGAGTCGCCGGTCCACATGGTCTCGCCCTTCCCGAAAGGCTCCCTCTACGACTACGGCACCGTCGACACCAGGTACGCGCTCTGGTTCCAGCCTTCCGGGGAAGCGATTCACGATTCCTGGTGGCGGAGCTGGTACGGCCCGAACTCCAACCAGGGCGACCTGGGCTCGCACGGGTGTGTCGGGCTGCCCTACGGGCCCATCGACAAGCTCTACCCCTGGACCGACGTCGGGACTGCGGTCGTCGTCTTCCCCGGTAACGGCGGCACCGTGGCGGATCAGCTGGCCCAGAAAACCTACGACGATCCCTGGTGGACGTACCACCCACTGCTCGCCCACGAGGCCGCCGCAGAGGCGCCCACGACGTAGCACACGACGAGGCCCTGTGGTAGCGCCCGGGGCAGCTCCGACCGTCGCATAATGGGTCGCGCCATGAGTCAGACCGATCCGACGCAACTGCCGCCTCCACTTCCACCGAGTGGTGCCTGGCCGGGGCGGCGTCGCAGTCGGAGCGGGCTGTGGGGCGGGGCCGTCCTGATCATCGTCGGGGTCTACTTCCTGCTCAGCAATTTCGGCCTGCTCGAATGGCTGCGCTGGGACGTCTTCTGGCCCGTGGTGCTGATCGGCGTCGGCGTCTACCTGGTTGCGCGCCGGCTCCGTTAGCGTGTCGGGTCCTCTCCGGGGCCTGCTTCTCCCCCTGCTGTTCATTGTCGCGGGGCTGGTCGCGCTCCTCGTCAACGTCGGCTTGCTGCCGTTGGACACCATGCTCCGGCTCCTCGAGCTCTGGCCGCTCGTCCTTGTCGTCCTCGGAGTCGAGATCGTTCTTCGAAGTGGCAATGCCGGCCGGACGGGGCGCTGGGTTACGGTCTTCTTCCTGGCAGTGGCTGTGATCGGCTCGGTGCTCTTTGTCTCCCTCGCGCCCGCAGTCGGCGATCGCATTCTCGACCGCTCACAGTCCATTGGCTCGACGACGGTGGGGAGCCTTGTGATCGAGGTCGGCGCTGCAGAGATCAGGGTTCACGGGGAAGCGCTCGGCGACACGCTCTACCGCGTCCACGCGATCTACTCGGGCCATCCTCCCGTGGTCCATTTCGACCCCGGCACCGGCGCTCTGAGGATCGAGGACTCGTCCGGGGGACTAAACGCTCTTGGGGGCAATCGGAAACGGCTCGACATCACCCTCAACGACAGTCTGCCCTGGACGATAGAGGACGGGTCGGGCGCCAGCCGATCGACATTCGACCTCAGCCGCGTGAAGCTGAGTGGGCTTGGGGTCAGCGGAGGAGCCAACCAGGTCACCGCCACCTTGCCGCAGCCCTCCGGCAGGGTGAGTATCGAGATCAGCGGCGGCGCCTCCAGCGTCAAGTTGAGCCGGCCCGGTGGGGTGATCGTCGGCGTGAACGTCAGCGGCGGAGCGACGTCGGTTGAGGTTGACGGCCGTCACCTTGGCGGGTTCGGTTCCAACCAGGGCTACCGGCCTTCCGGGTTCGACTCGGCGTCCGACCGCTACGAGGTCAGCGTGTCCGGGGGCGCCAGCTCGGTGCGCATCGGCAACACCTAGGTCAGGTACGAGAGCCGACTGCCTCGGGGAAGCTTTTCCTGAGGTAGGTCACGATGTCCTCGAGCGGCGTGCCGGGCGTGAAGATCTCCGCGATCCCCGCCTTCTTGAGCTCCACGATGTCGTCGTCGGGGATGATCCCGCCGCCGAAGACCATGATGTCGTCGGCTCCCTTTTCCTTCAGTACCTCCATCACGCGCGGAAAGAGCGTCATGTGGGCTCCGGAATGGAGCGAAAGGCCGATGACCTGCGCGTCCTCCTGGAGCGCCGCGTCGACCACCATCTCCGGCGTCTGCCGAAGGCCCGTGTAGATGACCTCGAATCCGGCGTCTCGAAGCGCCCGCGCGACGACCTTGACGCCACGGTCGTGGCCATCGAGGCCGACCTTTGCGAGAACGATCCGAAGGGGCACTAGATGACTGCCTGCTCGGTATAGATCCCAAATACTTCGATGAGGTTGTTCATGATCTCGCCTTCGGTGGCGTAGGCGCGGACTGAGTCGAGGATATAAGGCATCAGGTTGTCGGTCCCGCGAGCGGCCTTCTTGAGGTCATTGAGCGCCTTGCTCACCCGGGCGTTGTCGCGCTTGGCGCGGACCTCGCGCACCCGGTTCACCTGGCCGTCCTCATGCCCGCGATTGATGCGCAGGATCTCCAGCGCCTCCTCATCATCGACGGTGAAGTCGTTGACGCCCACCATGATCCGGCGCTTGCTCTCCAACTCCGACTGGTAGCGATAGGCGGAGTCGGCGATCTCCTTTTGGAAGAAGCCGCGCTCAATGGCGGCGATCACCCCTCCCATACCGTCGATCTTCTTGAAGTAGTCCTCGGCCTCGGCCTCCATGCGATCGGTCAGAGACTCGATGAAGTACGAACCGCCGAGCGGGTCGACTGTGCTTGCGACTCCCGTCTCGTAGGCGATGAGCTGCTGGGTGCGGAGGGCGATGCGCGCGGACTTATCGGTCGGCAGGGCCAGGACCTCGTCCATTGCATTGGTGTGGAGCGAGTTGGTTCCGCCGAGAACCGCGCTCATCGCCTCCAGCGCAGTCCGGGCGATGTTCAGTTCTGGCTGCTGGGCCGTCAGCGAGACGCCCGCGGTCTGGGTATGGAAGCGCAGCTTCCAGCTGCGAGGGTCCTGCGCGCCGTAGA
>JAYUBK010000303.1:0-29421 GCA_043740835.1 Chloroflexota bacterium | reverse complement strand
CGCTGCTGTGCCGCGGACACCTCCTCATCGAGGATGTCCCCGGGACCGGCAAGACGGTCCTGGCGAAGGCGATTGCCAAGAGCCTCGGATGCACCTTTCGGCGCATCCCGTTCACGCCCGATCTCCTCCCCTCCGACGTCACCGGCCTGTCGATCTACAACCCGAAGACCCAGGAGTTCGAATTCCGCGCCGGCCCGATCATGAGCCAGGTCGTCCTGGCCGACGAGATCAACCGCGCCACTCCGAAGACGCAATCGTCACTGCTCGAGTGCATGGAGGAGCGCCAGGCGACGGTGGACGGAACCACCTGGCCGATGCCCGATCCCTTCCTCGTCATCGCGACCCAGAACCCGATCGAGTACGAGGGGACCTACCCGCTGCCGGAGGCGCAGCTGGACCGGTTCCTACTTCGTATCGGGGTCGGCTACCCGTCGCGCGACGATGAGTGGCGAATGGCCGAGCAGCGCCTCGAGCGCCGGAGCGACGAGCTCAGACTGCAGCCGCTCATCGAGGGCGCCGAACTGCGTGAGCTCCAGGCCGCCCTCGAGAAGGTGTACGTGTCGTCGAGCGTCGGCTTCTATGTCGTCGACCTCGTCACCGCGACCCGCCGCAGCGGACGCGTGCAGGTCGGCGCGAGTCCCCGCGGAACGCTCGCGATCATCAAGCTGGCCCGCGGCCGCGCTGCCCTCCAGGGTCGCGACTATGTCGTACCCGAAGACGTCAAGGCGGTCGCGGTACCAGCACTGTCGCACCGGCTCAGCCTCCGTCCCGAGCTCTGGGTCCAGCGCATCCGCGCCGAAGACGTCGTTCGCGAGTGCCTGGAGTCCGTGCCTGCTCCTTCGGCCGAGGACGCCGGCGCCCGCCGCTAGCACGGCCAGGACACCGTGACCCGATTCATCACTCCCAGGCTGGGCGCCTACTCGGCCCTTGCCGCGGCCGGCTTCCTGGGCGGCCTTCTCCTCGGCCGGCCTGAGCTCGTCGTCGTTGCGCTTCCGTTCCTCATCGCGGTCGCGGCGGCCCTGATGACAGCCCGCGAGCCCGACTTGGAGATCCGGATCGCCCTCGGCGAGGAGCGCGCCATGGAAGGTGACCTCATACCCCTTCGACTCGATCTGAAGGCCGCTCACGGCACCGGGCGTCTCGACCTCGAGCTGAAACTGCCGCGGGGTCTGCGCCTGGAGGGTGGCAATGACCAGCTCTCGGTCAACCTCGGCGCGGGTGAACAGCGAACCATCGAGCTCGGCATCCGCGCAAGACGTTGGGGCGGCTACGTGGTCGGCGGGTTGATGATCCGGGGGCGCGACAGGTTCGGATTCTTCGTCTTTGAGCTACCGGTGGTGAAGGCGATGCCGCTGCGCGTCTACCCGCGAGGCGAACTGCTCAAGGCGATGCTGAGGCCACTGCAGGTCCAGGCACACGCCGGGAACGAGGTCTCGCGCCTGCGCGGCGACGGCATCGAGTTCGCCGACGTCCGCGCCTTCGTCCCTGGTGACCGGGTCCGCCACATCAACTGGCGGGCCAGCGCACGCCGCGGCGAGCTCCACGTCAATCAGCACCATCCCGAGCGCAGTGCGGATGTGATCCTTTTCCTCGACACGTTCGCAGAAGTCGAGGGCGAGTCGGGCAATACGACGCTCGATCTCGCCGTACGGGCGACGGCGACCCTCGCCGCCCGCTACCTCGCGCAGCGCGACAGGGTCGGGATGATCGGCTTCGGCGGCGTCCTCCGCTGGCTCGGCCCGGGGATGGGAACCCTCCAGCTCTATCGGCTGCTGGAGTCGCTCCTTGACACCCAGATCATCCTCAGCTACGCCTGGAAGGGGATCGACGTCATCCCGGCTCGGACACTGCCGCCGAAGGCGCTCATCATCGGGCTGACCTCCCTCCTCGATGATCGGTCGATCGGCGCGCTTCTCGACGTTCGCGCCCGGGGGTTTGATGTCGCGATCGTGGAGGTCGATCCCCTGCCGTTCGTCGTCCCGCTGGCCGGCGACTTGGGCGAGGTCTCCCACCGGCTATGGATACTGCGCCGGGAAGCGCTCCGCGACAGGTTCCGGGAGATGGGCATCGCGGTCGCGATCTGGCGGGAGGGCATGCCGCTGGAGGCCGCCCTCGAGGAGGTGCAGGGATTCAGGCGCCACGCCTCTCGCGCTCGCGCCTAGCCATCGCCGGCATCGCGCTTGCGCTGTGCCTGGGCCTCACGGGCCTTACCGGCCTGACCTGGGACATTCCGCACGAGCGTGGATTCCTGAGCCTGTTCAGCGTCGTCGCCGTGACGCTCCTGATGCTCGGCCTGACCGCTGCCTGGGTCCCGGGCATCGCCTGGGGCCTGGCTGTCCTTGGCGTCCAGTACTGGGCGCGGCTCGCTCTCGACCCCGCCGGAACCGCTCTCTGGGCCCCGCTTTTCGGCGCGGGTCTCCTCCTCTGCGCGGAGACTGCATACCTGTCGCTGGAGATCCGCGAGGAGGCTCGGACCCGCCTCCGCGGCCGGCTCTTGACGGTTACGCTCCTCGCCCTGGGCGGGGCTGTGGCCGGGGAGCTGGCCTTACTTGCCGCAACCCTCTTACCGGCCCGCGGTTTCGTCCTCGTGGTCGCCGGCACCGCGGCGGTGGCGGCGCTTCTCGCCGGCCTTGTCGCTATGGCGGGGCGGGCTCGCTCGGAGGACTCCGGCGGCTAGGGCAGCCTGGACCTAAGTCGCTCCATCGCGAGCACGAGCATGGTCTCCGCCGATTCCTTCCAGCCTCGACCCTGCCCCCACATCAGCGTCATCGCGCGCCCCGCGAGGTTGGTCGCTTCATAGATCTGGAAGCGCTGCAGGGTCGCGTTAGGGCGCAGCTCGCGGTAGCGGTGGAGAAAGGCCGTTCGAGCTTGGTCGGCCGCGTATGCCTGCTGCCAGTCCTTCGGCATTGAAGGCATGAGGTGGCCGCAGAACTTGCCGAGGTCGAAGCTCGTCTCGGTAGCTGCGAAGTAGTCGAAGTCGATGAGGCTGTAGGTGCCTTCGTGGTGCAGAAGCTGGTCGTACTTGTAGTCACCATGAGTGGGGACGATCTCCTCCTCCTTCACGCCTCGGAGCTTGCTTCGGATGTGGGCGAGCAGCTCCCGGAGGAGAAAGTAGCCGCGGGGGTGGACGATGGCGAACTGATCAAGGACGCGGTCGAGTCGGCCGATCTCGCCATCGAGGCCAAAGCTCTTGCGAGTATCTATACCGGAGTCGTGGATCGTTGCGAGGGCCTCCGCGGCGTGCAGCACGCCGGGCATGAACTCGGGCGCCGTGCGGTCGGTGCCGAGGGCCGTCCCCGGGACCGAGTCCTGGAAATAAATCCCCTCCGCGTGCTCGTAACCGAGCGGACGCGGAACGCGGAGCCTGCCTTCGGAGCGCTCAGCAAGACGCCACATCTCGTGCCCGACGCGGTCCGACTCCGCACCGCGGTCGCCGTTCTGGGACTTCCCGAAGACCGTCTTCGAGGCTGAGGGTGGTATCGCTTCGAGGTCGTAGCGGGTGATGGCGGCGATCTCCGGCAGGTAGCGCGCCAGCTCGATCTTGACGCCGGTGATGTTGCCGGGGCGGCCGAGCACGTGCTCACTGTTCTTCCTGAAGTAGCTGCCCATGAGCTCGGGGTCGCTGATGGCGTCGAGACCACGAAGGTTTGGATCGATGGGATAAAACCAGACCACGTGCTGGGTATCCTCGAACAGCTGCGGGTAGCCGAGTCCCTCGAGCGGCCGACAGGGCCGGGTCCCGTACATGCGGAGGATGCGCTCCCGATAGGTCGCCCATTGAGCGGAGTCGAAGACGCCGCGCGCCACCAGCCGCAATTCGCGCTCTTCCCCGTAGCGCGCTGCGGGGGGCTGGATGGGTTCGCCGGGCTCGGGCTCGGCCTCGGCCCCTGACGCCGCTTCGGCTGCGTCGCGCTCGCTCGGCTCCGCCGGCATCGAGGCCGCGGCGGCTTCGGCAGGGGTCTCTTCGGTGGGTACCTCCGGGCTCTCCTGAGTCAACGGCTCGCCGCGACCGACGATGACTCGGAACGTCGTCCAGTACGCGTAAGGCGGTTCGAGCCGGATCGACTTGCGCTTGACCTTGACCAGGATCCAGTCCGTCCCGGGCAGCACGTGCTCCTCGACGAAGCGTGTCACGGCCTCGGTGCTGGTGGCGTCCTTGATGGTTCCGAAGTTGATCATTGCGCTATTCGTCGTCCATGTGATATGTAATTAGCGCTATCACATTCTGGCCTAGTGATTTCAGCGGGCCTACTACTTGGGAGGTGTTTCGGTGGACGATGACGTTTTGGAGCTGAGGCGCCGTCCGGTCGCCTTCCGAATCCTTCTCTGGTTGTTCGTAGTGTTCAGCGCAATGGTGCTCATCGTAAGCCGGACCCAGCCTGCGCTGGCCGCAGACCTGAAGGCGCATGCTGCGCCCCAGTCCGGCACGAGCACTCCGGCGGCGAGCGACAACCCGGGGGGTAAAGGCGGCGACGGCGGCAAGCACGACAACAACGGCGGGGGGAACGGTGGCCACAAATCCACAGACCCCAACCCGGACGCGGTGGGCAATGACCCCAATCACGACCCTCACGAGACCACCAGCCTCATGGACAACGGTCATGGCGAAGGTCACGACGGTGAGACCCAGGGCAGCAACGGGCAGTCCAACGTCGCCTCGGCAGGCACCGGCGCAGTAAACGGCGATACCCAGGGCAGCAACGGGCAGTCCAACATCGTCTCGGCGGGCAGCGGTGCGAACAACGGGGAGACCCAGGGCAGCAACGGCCAGTCCAACATCGTCTCAGCCGGCAGCGGCGCGGCCAATGGCGATACCCAGGGCAGCAACGGGCAGTCCAACATCGTCTCGGCGGGCAGCGGCGCTGCCAATGGGGAGACCCAGGGCAGCAACGGCCAGTCCAACGTCGTCTCGGCCGGCAGCGGCGCGGCCAATGGGGAGACCCAGGGCAGCAACGGCCAGTCCAACGTCGTCTCGGCGGGCAGCGGCGCTGCCAATGACACTCAGGGCTCAAACGGCCAGTCGAACGTCGTGACGGCAGCCAGCGGCGCTGTCAACGGCGAGACTCAGGGCAGCAACGGCCAGTCGAACGTCGTCTCGGCCGGCAGCGGAGCGGCCAATGGCGAGACCCAGGGCAGCAACGGCCAGTCGAACGTCGTGACGGCCGCCAGCGGCGCGGTCAACGGCGAGACCCAGGGCAGCAACGGCCAGTCGAACGTTGTCTCGGCCGGCACCGGCGCGGTCAATGACACGCAGGGTTCGAACGGCCAGTCGAACGTCGTTTCGGCAGGATCCGGCGCCAACAACGATACGCAGGGTTCCAACGGCCATTCCAACGTCGTCTCGGCCGGTTCGGGCGCCGCGAACGACACCGCCGGCTCCAATGGCCTCTCCAACATCGTCAGCGCCGGGACCGGCGTCAACAACGGCGGCGTCCTCGGCGGCACGACCGGGACCGGCACCAATAACGGCCCTGGCCCCACCGTGCCCACCGGCACCACCGGCACCACCGGCACCACCGGCGGCACGCTCGGCTCTACAGCGACAGGTAACAACGGGAGTGTTCTCGGAGCGACGGCCGGCGCCACCGGCGCCGTTCTCGCCGCCACCGGTACTCCCGTCGCCGCGGGGGCGTTCGGTACCGTTCTCGCCCTCTTCGGTGGACTGATTCTCCTCTGGCGGCGTCGCCGCGTCGAGGAAAGCTAGGACCCGGTCTCGTCAGGCAAATAGGGTGGCCGGCGCCGAAAGGCCCGGCCACCTATTAATTTTCTCGCCAGGCGCGCGCTCGGAATCGACGAACGCACGCCAGGTTCCGGATTCGATGAGCAAGTTCAGCCTCGAAGTCGTCGCTGTTGCTGCCGGTCAGAGAGAGGTCGAGTCACAACCCATGGCGGTGCCACCGGGAAACCGAACCGGGTGTGAGGCGCGGAGGGTTTCCGGCTACGTGCGCAGCAAATACGGTGAGAGCGCCAAATTTTCAAACGACAACGAGCCCCTGACCCCCGGCGAACAGGCAAGCTTCGAGATACTCCCCGCCTCAGGATTCCTACCCAGCACCTGCCAGGGAGGCGTTCTCGACCTCGGAGGTGCATTGCGCGCACCGGGTGGCCAGGGCCGGGATGTCGCTGAGGCAATAGGGGCACTTCCTGATGCTGGGGTCGGGAGGCGGCTCGTGCCGGAAGCGGGCGGTCAGGTTGTTGATCGGCTTGATGATGAGGAAGAACACCACAGCCGCGATCAGCAGGAATGAGAAGGCGGCGTTGACGAAGTCCCCGAAGAGGAAGTGGGAGCCGTTGACGGTGAAATCGAGTTGGTCGAAGTGCGGCTTTCCCAGCAAGGCCGCGATGAGGGGCGTGATCATGTCCTTGACGAGGGCGTTGACTACGCTGGAAAAGGCGGCGCCGATGATGATTCCGACGGCGAGGTCGACGACATTGCCGCGGAGCAGGAACGCTCGGAAGTCTTTCATGGCTCTTCGTCTCCAGTGGCGCTAGGTAGTGTTGCGTGGTGAATTTTCCACGACTTGCGCTCCGCGCGATCTACGGCAGGCGGCTCCCGATCACAGGCGGGACTCTGGCCGTGCCCGGGCTGAGCTCGGAGGTGCGGATCGAGCGCGATTCCCACTCTGTCCCCTACATCACCGCGGCGAACGACCGTGACGCGTGGTTCGGTCTCGGTTTTGCGATGGCCCAGGACCGAGCGTTCCAGCTCGAGGCGATGCTTCGTGTAATCCGCGGCACCCTATCTGAGCTGGCGGGGCCCGACGCGCTCCCGATAGACAGGCTCTCTCGCCGGATCGGGTTCCTGCGCAGCGCGCAGGCGCAGCTCTCCGTCCTCGACGAGAGGACTCATGACACTCTCTCGGGCTTCGCGGCGGGGGTGACGGCGGGTGCATCGGCAGGCATGCCCAAGTCTGCCCACGAATTCGCCATCCTGCGCACCCGGCCGACGCCCTGGACCGAGGTGGATGCACTCGGCGTGCTCAAGTTGCAGAGCTTCGCCCTGGCCGGGAACTGGGACGTCGAGCTCGCCCGCCTCAAGATCCTGCAGGACGACGGTCCCGGTGCGCTGGAAGCGTTGGACCCCACCTATCCTGCCTGGCAGGGCGTGATCACCTCACCCGGCCGGAACTCTGCGCCGGCGGCCGACCGGCTGGCCGGCGAGATGGCCCAGTTCGCCGCAGTCGTCGGCAACGGGGCGTCCAACAACTGGGTCGTCGCCGGCTCCAGGAGCGCGACCGGGCGCCCGCTCCTGGCCAACGACCCCCACCTGGCGCCCGTCCTTCCGCCTCATTGGTATCTATGCCGGATAACCACGCCGGAGTGGTCGCTCGCCGGTGCTGCCCTCGTCGGCGGGGCTGCCGTGCCGGCCGGTCACAACGGCTTCGCCGCCTGGGGCGTCACCGCCGGTCTCATCGACAACACCGACCTCTACCTGGAGCAGGTGGGGCCCGACGGCAAATCGGTGCGTCAGGGCCGCGACTTCGTGGCGTGCGAGGTCATCCACGAGGCGATCGCCGTCAAGGGTCAGGCTCCGGTGATCGAGGAGATACTCATCACCCCGCGCGGTCCCATCATCGGTCCCGCCCTGGATGGGGAGGTAGGGGCCATCTCGATGCAGGCCACTTGGTTGCGACCTCTCCCCACCGATGGACTCCTCGGGGTGCAGCGGGCGCGCAGCTTCGACGCCTTTCGCGCCTGCTTCGAGCGCTGGCCGGCCGTCTCCCTCAATGTCGCCTACGCCGATGAGACGGGGACCATCGGCTACCAGCTCGTAGGCGATGCGCCGGTACGGAGGAAGGGCTTCGGACTCCTGCCCACCGCCGGCTGGGATCCAGAGTCGGGGTGGGAGGACGAGGCCGTCCCCTTCCATGAGATGCCAGCCAGCCAGGACCCGCCGACCGGCTGGATCGCCAGCGCGAACAACCAGCCCAGCCTCGCCACCAAGCCATTCCTCGGCGTCGACTGGATCGACGGCTACAGGTACGGCCGCATCGCCGAATTGCTTGACGCCCGGACCGACTGGACGCTTGCCGACTTCCAATCGATGCAGAGGGACGTGGAGTCAGTCCCGTGGCGCGAGATGCGGGAAACAATCCTGGCCACTCCCGTCGCCGAGCCCGCGGCGCAGCGCGCCATCGACATTCTCCGCGCCTGGGACGGGCGCCTTGGGGAGGCCGAGGCGGGCGCGACGGTATTCTCCGTTCTCGTCGCCGAGCTCTGCCGGAGGATCGGGATGAACCGGGCGCCGCGTAGCCACGAGTGGGCGCTCGGACGCGGTTTTCACCCGCTGGCGCCGCATACGGTCCTCATGACGCGCCGAATCGGGCACCTCGTCAAAATCCTTCGCGAGCAGCCCGCGAACTGGTTCGAGCGGTCCTGGGACGAGGAGATCGCCGCCGCCCTCGCAGCGGCTGTCACGCGCCTGGAGGAGGTCCATGGGTCCAACCAGGCGCGCTGGGGATGGGGTCATGTGCGGCAGCTGACACTGCGCCATCCGCTCGGGTCACGCAGGCCGTTGAACCGGGTGTTCAACCTCGGTCCCTTTCCCTGCGGCGGCGATGGCAACACGGTCGCCCAGGCAGGAGTCAACCCACTCGACGAGACGGGCAACCCGACGCACATCCAGTCGCTCCGGATGGTCGTCGACGTCGGCGACTGGGACAAATCCCGCTGGGTGCTGCCCGGCGGCCAATCCGGCAACCCGTTCTCGCCTCACTACTCCGACCAGCTGGCCCCGTGGCGAAGTGGGGGCGGCATCCCGATCGCCTGGTCCGCCGAAGCGGTCGCGAGCGCGGCAGTCAGCCGGCTGGACCTTTCACCGTCACCCTCGTAGCCACTCACAGCAGCCGTGTCTCAGTTCGTGCCCGATATGCGCGTGATTCTCCAGGTCCTGCCGGGTGGAAAGAGACCACTGTCGGTGACGAGGGCCGCGTTGACGTGAGGGCCGTCACCGACCCACTCCGTCAGGTGGCCGGCCTCGCTGCCGCCCGCCAACGGCGCCGTCGCAGCGGGGATCGCGAGCGCGTAATGGAGCAGGAGCCCGGGCCAGGTGAGTAGTTGGACGTCCCGGGACGGGATGATGCCCGCCACGCTGCCCCAGGGCGCGCGGTAGACGGCCACGCGCTGGCCGGCAGGGATCACGGTCGCGCGTTTGAACCCAAGCGACGCGGCCTGGATCAGCTTCTGCGCCGCCTCAAAGGCTGCATCGAGCGTGGGGACGCCGAGAACCGCTCCGACGATCACGGCGTTGCCGCCGCCGACGGGCTGGTTGGCGGCAAACAGAAAACACGCCCCGGCGTCCCCCGACGAGCCGGTCTTGATGCCGAATATCCCTGATTTGCCAAGCGCGTAGTCGACGTTGTAGACCGTTCCCGCAACGGGCAATTGCACATCCGGCAGGGACGCGATCTGCACCAGGACAGGATGCGCAAGAAACTCGAGTGCGAGGTTGACGAGGTCCCCGGCGGTAGAGACTGTCTGGGCGCTGAAGCCGCTCGCGTCGGCGAAGTGCGAATGCGTCATTTTCAGCGTTGTGGCACGGGCGTTCATCCTCCCTACGAACCCCTCGACCGTCGTCCCCACAGAGCGCGCGAGAATGTCGGCGAAGTTGTTCGCCGACGGGATGAGGAGGCCCTCGAGCAACTGGCGCTCGGTCAGCTGCTCGCCAACTGTTACGGCGACCGTGGACTGCTCTGCCCGCTCGGCTCTATAGAGGTCCACGTCCTGCTGTGACACCTGGACGATCGGACCCGGCGTGGCCGTGTCGAGCGGCATCGCCTCGATCACGACGAGGGCCGTCATCGCCTTGGCGACGCTGGCGATTGGAAGGGGGCTGGTCGCGCCGCTGTCGGCGACGAGCCCAACCTCGCTGGCACCGACCGCTGCCGATCCGCGTGCCGGCCAGGGGAGGCTGGGCGCCGCGCCGGGTATCCGCTGAACTGCCGAAACGAGACGGGTGGCGGGCACCGGGTCGACCGTGCGCAGGTAGTTGTAGGTGCCTACGCCCACTCCCAGCAAACCCACCAGCACTACCACGGCAAGCGCTACCGCGAGGGGGCGATGGGGCATTTGGGCTGGTGCCGACCCGCCCTAAGAGCGGAGCCGGGCCTCTGCCTCGATCTCGACGAGCCAGCCCGGCACGAGGAGCTCTTTCACGACGACCATCGTGGACGCCGGCGGAGCGTGTCCGAACACCTCGGCATGCGCGCGGCCGACGGCCGCCCAGTCGGCTGCCCGGGTGATGTAGATGCGAGTTCTGTAGACGTCCTCGAGGCCGGCGCCGGCTTCCCTGAGAGCATCGGTGATGACCCGGCAGCAGGCCAGTGCCTGCTGGTAAGGATCGTCTCCGCCGGCGCTGCTGCCGTCGGGGTTGGAGGGCCCGCAGCCGCTGACAGCGACGAGGTCGCCGGCGACTACGGCACGGCTGAAGCCGATCTGGATCTCGAAAGGCCGGCCAGTCCGGATTCGCTGCATTAGGCTTGCAGTATGCCGATTGACCCTCAGCACTTGATAGAGATCGAATATTGCGTCAGTTGAAACTACGCACCTCAGGCCGTGAGCCTGGCAGAGGAACTGATCGACAGGTGGGCGCCGGTCCTCATCGCCGTGAATCTGAAAACAGCTGATAAGGGCCGTTTCAACGTGACCTGCAACGGTACGGTCGTCTTCGATAAGGGCTCCGAGGGCCGTCATGCCAGGCCGGGCGAGGTGGTCGAACGACTCGTCCCGGTGATCGGGCCGAATCTGGCCTGGCGGTGAGCGATCCCCCGGGTAGGACCTATACGGTCGCTGAGGCGAACGCCGCCCTCGCGGAGGTGGATCCGCTCGTTGCGCGGATGGTTTTCCTTTTAAGGGATCTTCCCGAGCTCCAGGAAGCGGTCCAGATCGCGAATTACCGCTCCTCCCGCGAGGACACAGGGCCCGAGTTGCGGGCGAAATACGAGGCGGCCAAAAGGGCCGTATCCGACGCTGAGACAGAGCTCGCGGGGGCGGTCGCGAGGCTGGAGTCGATGGGCATCGCGCTGAAAGATCCTCAGATTGGCCTGATCGATTTTTACGGTTACGTCGACGACGAACTTGTGGAGCTCTGCTGGAAGCTCGGAGAAACGCACATCACGCACTGGCACCGGATCGGAGACGGCTTCGCGGGTCGTCGCCCTCTTTAACAGCCCCTGACGAGAGTGAGTCCCGGGTCCTCTCGACGAGTCGCCAGAGTACTACCGCCAGCAACGCTCCCGCCGCGACGTCGAGGACGTAGTGCTCGCCTAGGTAAACGACACAGAACCAGATCGTGACGCTCCATGCAAGGAGCGCCAGGCTCAGCCTCGGCAGCGATCTGCGGAGGGCGAGGAAGCCGAGCAGGGGGATCGCCGCATGGAGCGACGGGATCGCAGCTACGGGGTCGGGATTCAGCGCCTGCAGGTAAGGCGCCACGAGGTCGGGCATCGTTTCAGTGAATACGCGCGTGAGGCCATGGATCATCCCGTGCCGCGCCGCCAGCCAGGGAGGTGCGCTCGGTAGCAAAAGGAAAAGGCTGTAGGCCACCAGGCCCACGGCCACGAGCGCTGTCGTGTACTGGAGGAACGCCGACCGGTCGCGGAACCAGAGGACCGCGCCGACTCCCAGCATCGCCGGGAAGAAGCCGATGTAGACCGCGGTGGCGAGGACGTCGAGCTGGTGTCCGAACGACGCCCTGTGGAGCGCGGCCTGCAGCTCGACAGTCGGCAGATGGCCCCTGAACAGCCAGAGCTCGGGTTGAAGGATGCCGAAGCTCGGCTTCAGCTCGAGGGCGGGCGCGAGGTTGCGCATCGCCTCCCACCCGCAGAGCACGGCGGCCAGCGGGCTCCATTCGGCAAGCCCGCGCACCCGGGACCCGGCCAGGAGAGCGAGGGGGACCGCGAGGAAGAGGAGATAGCCGGGCGTGAGCATGACGCGCTCGACGGCCATCACCACCGAGCCTGCGAAGAGGTACCCGACGCCGAGAGCAACCAGCGGACGAGACGAGGCGATTGGCACTGCACCGTTTACACGGCGCCGAGAGCCCGGGTTGCTAGGAGGTGAGCTTCTTGATCTCGGCGAGCCTTGTCGCCACCCGCTCGGCCTGAGCGGCCGAATCGGGACCGCTGACAAGGATCACGAGCTCTGTGAACCCGCGCCGGACCCAGTCGGCGGCATCGTCGACAAGGGCGTCGACGTCGGCGCCGTCCCAGCGGAGGTTGGCGCTCCGGCGGATCGTCGAGGGATCGCGGCCGATCTCGGCGCAGTACCCGTCAAGGACTCCCGACAGCCTCGTGACCTCGTCGCGATCGGGCCGGTTGGGGTTCCAGACGTCGGCGTACCTGGCGACGATCTTGAGCGTCTTCATCTCGCCCGCGCCGCCGACCCAGAGAGGGGGATGCGGTTTTTGGATCGGCTTGGGCTCGTGGATGGCGTCGGCCAGCTTGTAGTAGCGGCCCTCGTAGGTGACCTTCTCCTCCGTCCAGAGTCGGAGCAGGATCTCGCACGCCTCGCTGAGGCGGTTGATACGGCCCCCCATCGTCCCGTAATGCAGGCCGAGCATCTCGTGCTCGATCTGGGCCCAGCCGGCGCCGATGCCCATTTCCAGGCGCCCGCCCGAGAGGTGGTCGACCGTCGTGGCCATCTTGGCGAGGATGCCGGGGTGTCGGTAACTGTTGCCGGTGACGATCAGCCCGATGTGCACACGCCGGGTGGCCTCGGCCATCGCGCCGAGCAGGATCCAGCCCTCGTAAACGGGCCGCATCGGGTCACCCATGATGGCGGCGAAATGGTCGAAGCCCCAGACGTGGTCGAAGCCGGCCTCGTCGGCAAGCTGCCACACCGCACGCAGAGTTTCGATCGTGGTCGCCTGCGGCGAGTGCTTGAGGCCAACACGAACCGGGTGGGTCAAGAAACGGCCTTGACCGCGGGCTTTGCGCGAACCGATGTCATCGCGCGGACCAGGTCGGCGATGCCCTCCGGCGTGAGTCCGTGGTCCGCCATGATGTCGGCCGCCTTGCCCTGCGGCAGGAAGCCGTCGGGCAGAGCAAGGGTCCGGACCCCTCCGGCGAGGCCGTGCGGCGCCAGGGCTTCGAGGACCGCGCCGCCGAGGCCCCCGTTACCGATGTTGTCCTCTGCGGTCAGAAGGTGCGGGTAGCGAACGGCCCATTCGGAAATAAGTCGCGGGTCGATCGGCTTCAGCCAACGGGCGTTGATGACCCCGAGGTCGATGCCCTCGGCCTCGAGGAGCTCCGCCGCCTCGAGGGCGATACCCACCATGCGCCCGATTGCGACGACGGCCGCGTCGGAGCCGCGCCTCACCTCTTCCCAGCGGCCCACCACGAACGGCTCCCCGGGAATCTCCGGCATCGAGCCGGCGGCAGCACGGGGGTAGCGGATCGCAACCGGGCCGTCGTGATTCAGGGCAGTCTCGAGCAGGGACGAGACCTCGGACGGGTTGGCCGGCGAGGCGATCGCCAGGTTCGGGACCGTCCTCAGGTAGGAGAGGTCGAAGATGCCGTGGTGCGACGACCCATCAGGGCCGGTCACCCCGGCGCGGTCGAGGACGAAGACGACCGGCAGGTTGTGCATCGCGACATCAAGCATCACCTGGTCGAAGGCGCGCTGGAGGAAGGTCGAGTAGATACAGACGACCGGCCGCATCCCGGCCAGGGCCAGTCCTGCCGCGAACGTAACGGCGTGCTGCTCGCAGATCCCCACGTCGTAGAAGCGCTCCGGAAACTCGTGCGAGAAGTCGAGGAGGCCGGTTGAAGAGGCCATAGCCGCCGTCATCGCGACCATTTCGGGATGGCGGCTCGCGGCCGACATCAGTGCCTCCCCGAAGACATCGGTGTAACTGAGCTCCGTCTTTCGCGCCCGGCCGGTCTCGGGATCGAAGGCGCTGACTCCGTGGAGCTTGTCGACCTCGTCGTCGATCGCCGGCCCGTAACCGCGACCCTTCTCGGTGATCACGTGGATGACGACCGGCGCGTCGAGGTTGCGGGCCCGCCTGAGGACGGTCTCCATCGCACCCAGGTCGTGGCCGTTGACCGGCCCCGCGTACTTGAGCCCGAGGCTGTCGAAGATGTTGGACGGCTGTATCAACTGCTTGAGGCTTTCCTTGAAACGGCGGGCCGCCTCGTTCGCGCTGGCACCGACCGCCGGGAGCTCGCGGAGACGTTCTGAGATCTCATCCTTGAGGCGCTCATAGCGGGGGTCGACACGAAGGTTGGCGAGATGGCGGGCGAGGCCGCCGACGGTGGGTGCGTATGAGCGCCCGTTGTCGTTGATGACGATGATGAGATTCGGCGGCTGCAGGTGGGCGATCTGGTTCAAGGCCTCGTAGGCCATGCCCCCGGTCAGCGCCCCGTCCCCGATGATTGCGATGACCTTGCCCGCCTGCCGACGTCGGAGCCGCGCCTGGGCCATTCCGAGCGCGTAGCTCAGCGAGGTCGACGCGTGGCTGTTCTCGACGAAGTCGTGCTCGCTTTCGGCTCGCGATGGGTAGCCCGACATTCCGCCCGCCTGCCGAAGGTGTTTGAATCCCTCGGCACGGCCGGTGACCAGCTTGTGGACGTAGGCCTGGTGGCCGGTGTCCCAGACGAGCGAGTCCTTCGGGCTTTCAAAGACCCGATGGAGAGCCAGGGTCAGCTCCACCACGCCGAGGTTCGGCGAAAGGTGGCCGCCGGTCTCGGCGATGTGATCGATGAGGAAGCTCCTGATCTCGGCCGCCAGCCTGTCCACCTCCGCGGCCGAGAGAGAGCGCAGGTCGGCCGGGGACTTGATGTGTTCGAGCACTATTCCTAACGGTACTTCTAGGACGCGGCCGCGGGTGGTTGCGAAGCTGCAGCAACGATCTCTGCAAGGTGCACGCAGACCCGCGTCCCGGCGCCTGTCGGACCGCGCGGGATGGTCGTCAGCTCGCCCTTGGAATTCCAGGAGCTGGCGGCGATGTCGAGGTGCACCCAGGGCTTGCCCTCGGCGAACTCCTCGATGAACATGCCGCCGGTTATGGTGCCGGCCTGGCCGTATTCGCTGTTCTTGAGGTCGGCGTAACGGCTTTGCAGCAGCACTCGGTAGTCGGCGTAGATGGGGAGGCGCCAGACGCGGTCGCCGGCTCGCCGGGCGGCCTCGGCAACCTGGCCCCAAAGCTCATCGGAGTTGGAGACGCCGGCTGTTGCGGCAGCGCCGAGGGCCACCGAGGCGGCGCCCGTGAGAGTCGCGAGGTCGACGATATGGGTGGCGCCATGGCGGATGGCGTGGGTGAGGGCATCGGCCAGGATCAGGCGTCCCTCGGCGTCCGTGTTGACGATTTCGACTGTCTTTCCGCCGGCGCCCGTCACCACGTCGCCGGGTCGCTGCGCCGCTGATCCGGTCATGTTCTCCGTCGCGGCGATGATCATCATCACGTCGATCGGAATGCGCCTCGAGGCGATCACCTCCATCGCGGCGAGGACGGCCGCGGCGCCGCCCATGTCGCCCTTCATCCGGCTCATGCCCTCGGCGGGCTTGATCGAGATGCCGCCCGAGTCGAACGTGACACCCTTGCCGACGAGGGCGAGTGTCGGCCCGCCCTCTGGCCCAGCCTTGCGGCGAAGGCGGATGAGGCGAGGGGGAACCGCGGAGCCGGAGGCCACCCCGAGGATCAGGTTGTAGCCGCCGGCCCGCAACTCCTCCGGACCGAGGACTTCGATTTCCAGCTCGTAGCGCCGCGCCATCCGCCGCGCTTCTTCGGCGAGGTATTCGGGCGTGAGGACGTTGGGCGGCAGGTTCACCCACTCGCGTGCCCTGTTCGTCGCCTCGCCCAGCTGCTGGGCCTCGACCACCTCGCGCTCGCGGTCGAGCCCGAAGCCGAGGAGGATCAGCTCTTCGAACTCAACACGGTCACGGTTCCCAGACTGGCGGCTGCGCTGCTCCCAGGTGCCCATCACCGAGCCTTCGACGACCGCCGAAAGGCTTGACTCGTCAACCGGGTTGGCCTTGAGAAGGGCCAGCCGCCGGTAGCCGTAGTTGCGGCCGGTGCGGATCATCTCGTGGTGAGCCCAGCGCATGCGCTGGCCATCCATGTCCCGTAGCGAACCGAGCCCGTAGAGGAGCAGGCGACGGGTGGGGATAGTCGAGGTGCCGAGTACCACCGGCATCATCTCGAGGAGGCGGCCGCGGTGCTCGTTCCGGGAGATGATCTCGGCGATGACGCCGCCGAGCTGGCGGTCGAGTTCGGCCACCTCGTCCTGGAGGCCGCGGCCGGCGACTACTGGCACGGCGATGACATCGGCCTGGACCTGGGCGGCGGTGAGTGGCGAGAGGGTGATCTTCAAGGCATTTGAATCGTAAATGGGCTCGACTGTTGAACGTCAGCCGTCCGTCCGAGGTTTCGGCCGGCGGAATTACAGCAAGCGGCGTGCACCTCCGCGCCGCACGTCAGGCCGGGACGCGCTCGCTCAGCGCAACCTCGACGGCGACCTCGGCCGCCCGCACCATCAACTCGAGGGGAAGGCTCGCGACGCCTTCGGGCTGGCGCGCGGCCTGCTCGGGGAGATAGGGGAGGTGGATGAAACCCGCGCGGTGCCCGGCCCCGGTGAGTGCGAGCTGCAGCGACAGGTAGAGGACCTGGTTGCAGATGAATGTCCCGGCCGAGTTGGAGAGCTCGCCCGGTATGCCCTCCTCGAGCCAACGGGCGAGGATCGAGCGCAACGGCAGCGTGGCGAAGTGGGCTGCGGGGCCATCCGCAAGGATGGGCAGGTCGATGGCCTGGACGCCGTCGTTGTCGGCGATCCGGGCGTCCACGACGTTGATGCCCACTCGCTCGAGGCTGATCGCCGTTCGGCCGCCCGCAAGTCCGAAAGAGATGACGAGATCGGGCTGGTACCGCTTGATGGCCGCGGCCAGCGCGGCCGGGACTGCGCCGGAGCTCACCGGGAGGACGACCGCCGCCACACGGGCGCGACCGAGCTCACGGCCGCCCAGGCGCTCGGCGACGAGCTGGCTTGGGTTCACGGTGTCGCCAGCGAACGGTTCGAAGCCGGTGACGAGGACCACGCGCTCAATCTAAGCGCAAGTCACGCGATCGAGGTGCACCGGGGCGAGGCCGCGTAGCCAGGCGCGGTCGCGCCGCCGCAGGCCCAGAGCCTGCCCCCGTCGGAGGCGAACTGGATGCCGTGGCGGGGGATCAGCATGGGTTCCGAGGCCCACGCCTGGCCGGTGAAGCGGAAGAGCGAGGCAACCAGCGTCGACTCGCCCGCGTTCTCGCCACCCGCAATCAGGATCTGGTCGCCGAGCACCCCGGAGCCCGCCCCGCTCGTGGCGGACGGAAGATCAGGCAGGCGGGACCAGGCGTGGTCCGCGGGGTCGAGGCAGTCGACCCGCGCCACATTCGGCGAGCGGCCGCCGGCGATGCAGGCAAGACCCCTGTAGACGAACCCAGACACGTGGTTACGGGGGGCCGGCAGCCGGGCCACATCGGTCCAGGCATCGGTTGACGGGTTGTACTCCTCGACGACCGGCTCATCGCCGGCGGGCCCATTGCCGCCAAGCGCGTAAAGCTTGCCGGCCGCCGCCAGCAGTGCGTGTGCGCCGCGCGAGTGATGGAGTCGGGACCGCGCGGCCCATCCGCCCCCGGTGGCGAACGCAAGAAGATCTCCCTGGGCGGCCCCGTCCATGAACCCCCCGGCGTAATACAGCGTCCCGTCGAGCTCGGCCGCAGCTGCATGGTCGACGCGATGTGGCAGTGTCGCGCCCCTGGTCCAGGTGCCGGCTCCGAATATGAAGACCGAATCGGACGAACGGCGGTTGAGATCGAATCCGCCGAGAACCCAGATGGCCCCCCCCGTGGCCACCGAGGCGACCTCCTGGCGCGCCTCCGGCATCGCCGCCTCCTCGCGCTGCGCGACCAGTGGGGTGGGAGTCGGCGTCGTCGCAGGGCTCGGCCGGGCGGGGATTGCTGCCGATGGACGGGGCGTGGGGGACGCCGAAGCAGCCGGGCCGCCCGCGCTGCAGGCGGCGACGAGAAGGAGGCTAAGCCAGGCGCTCCGCGACCAGTTCGAGGACATGTGCGATGCGGACAGGCTTGCCGCGCTTACTGGCGCCGCCGCCGATGTGCATTAGGCAGCCGGGGTTGTCGGAGGCGAGGACGGCCGCGCCGGTCGCCTCCAGCGCCTGCAGCTTCCAGTCGAGGATGCGATCCGCGACCTCTGGCCACTCCATCGAGAAGGTGCCACCGAAGCCGCAGCACTTGGCCGTGTCGGGCAGTTCCACGACCTCGTAGCCGGCCATCTCGAGGACTCTCCGTGGCTCGATGCTGAGGCCGAGCTGGCGCAGGGATTGGCAGGAGTCGTGGTAGGCGACTCGAACCGGATCGACGTCGTGCCGGACCAGGTCGGGCCGGGACTCGAGGAGCTCGAGAATGAACCGCGTGGAGTCGCGCATCCGCTCCGCCAGGGGAGCCCTCTCCGGGTCCTGCGGACCCCATTGGGAAGCGTCGATCGTGAAGGCGCCGAAACAGGACGCCGAAGGTGTCACGATGGGGCCCTCAGCGGCCAAAAGTGCTGCGACAAGGCCGCGGTTCAACTTTGCGCCCAGCTCGAATTCGCCCGCGTTGGCGCAGATCAGCCCGCAACACCACTGCTCTTTCGGAAAGACGATACGGTGGCCGGCTGCGCGGAGGATTCGCTCCAGGGCCTGGCCCTCGCCCGGCAGGACCCTGTCCACGAGGCAGGAGGCGAAGATCGTCACGGGCGAACCGCTGCCCCCGGGCTGGACCCGGTCGCGGAAGGGCGGCCGGGCGAGGGCTGCGGGCGCGCCGGGCAGCAACTCTGTGAAGGGCGCCCCGAGGCGGAGGATCGGGTCGATCAGCGTGGACGACCAGAGCCCCAGCATGGCCTTCTTGGCCGCCGGCTTGCGGGCGACGCGGCGATGTTCGAGGATCTGGCGCGGCAGAGGGATGTCCACCGGGCACGCCTCCTGGCAGGCGTTGCACTGAACGCAGAGCGAGTTGGGCAGGTCGTCCGCCGCATGACCATGGTGGAAGGGCGTCAGAACGAGGCCGATCGGTCCGTTGTAGATGTGCCCGAACTGGTGGCCGCCGACCGCCATGAATGGCGGGCAGGCGTTGGAGCAGGCGCCACAGCGGATACAGGTCAGAGCATCGCGGAATTCCGGCTGCCCGAGCATCGTCGTGCGCCCGTTGTCGATGACGACGCAGTGCATCTCGCCGGGGCCGTGGACCCCGATCGTCAGCGACTGCTCGATGTCGGCCGACCGGGACGGTCCGGTGATGAAGTCCACGTAGGTCGAGATCCGTTGGCCGGTGGCCGACCGCGCCAGCATTTTCAGCATCGCCGTGGCGTCGTCGAGGCCGGCCACCAACTTGTCGATGCCGAAGACCGAAATGTGGACCGCAGGCAGCGTCGTCACGAGCGCCGCATTGCCCTCGTTGGTCACGAGCATCACAGTCCCCGAGTCGGCGATGGCCGCGTTCGCGCCACTGATCCCAACCGTCGCGTTGATGAACTTTTGGCGCAGGGTCTCTCGAGCCTTCTTCTGGATCGCGACAATCGTCGGCTCGACGTTGAAAACGCGTGCGGCGTCCTCCTTCGTCAGGTGGATGGCGGGGGCGACGATGTGAGACGGGTGGGTGTGTGTGAGCTGCACCATCCGTTCGCCGAGGTCGGTCTCGACGACCTCCATCCCGAGAGACTCGAGGTAGGGGTTGAGGAGAATCTCTTCGGTCGCCATCGACTTCGTCTTGGTCACGATCCCGGCTCCGGCCGCCCGGCAGATGGCGCCGATGATCACCCGCGCTTCTTCAGCGTCCCTGGCGAGGTGAAAGACTCCGCCGACTTCTTCGAGCCGCATCCGAAACTCCTCCATCAGCTCGGGAAGCCTGTCGAGGTTATTCAGCCGGCGCGCCTTCAGATCAGCGCGGCCGCTCTCGAAGTCGAAGCTTTCGAAGCCGCGGTCACGCCGGCCTCGGAGGCCCGTCATCGCGGCCGTCATGGCCGCCTGCAAGGTGGCGTCGCCGAGGGCGCCGCGGACTCTGTTGCGAAAGGTCGGCCTGGACTCGCGCCGGCCTGGAACGCTGCGCGACTCGTGCGAAGCGGCCATTACGCCTTCGTTCGACGGCTCACTCGGTAGGCGGCGCCGGCCACCGCCTCGCGAAGAGCCTCGGCGGCGGTGAGGGGCGCCAGGCACTCGGTGCCGACGCAGACGATCGCCCGCATTTCAACGGACGGCTCGATCACCGCGTAAGGGTAGGTCGCCAGCGCCATCCGAATCAGTTCAGGATTCCCAGTCGTCACCTTGATCGCGGGTTTCAGGTAGCGGTCGTAGGCGCGCGCGAAGGAGGCGGCCATGATTCCGTAGCGCGCCGGCAGTTGCGCCACCGACTCCAACGCGCGAAAGCCCGCCCGCCGGTACGGCGCCTCGGGGTCGCCCTCGAGGGTATCGAGCTCGAGCAGCGCGATGGCCGCGATCGAGTTCTCGGGCAGCGGCTTGACGCGATCGTCCAGCCGCCCGATGGGCTCGAACACGGCATGGTCGAAGTAGCCGCCGAGTTCGCTGTCGCCATATGCAGCGTCGATGTGCAGGGCAAGCGAACGGGCCAGCGCGAGCCAGTCACCGCCAAGTCCGGCCGAGTAGGCCCGGATCGTGGCGAGGAGGCCCCACACCTGGTCGCCGAGCTGGCCTCCGATGCCATCGGCGTGCAGCAGGCCGTCAGTCTCCGAATAGCGGTCGGCGAATATCTTCTCGA
Source organism: Chloroflexota bacterium (assembly GCA_043740835.1). Lineage (GTDB taxonomy): Bacteria > Chloroflexota > Dormibacteria > Dormibacterales > Dormibacteraceae > JAYUBK01. The sequence goes on along the minus strand of JAYUBK010000303.1, from coordinate 8,678 downwards.
GCAGGGCCTGGGCATTCGACTTCAGGTGCGGGCGGCCAAGGCGAGCGTCCGCTTCGAGATAGGCGACCGCAAGCGCGGCGTTCCAGCCTGTGTAGACGCGCCGATCGACATAGGGCGCCTCGTGACCGGAGCGGCCTGCCGCGTCGAGCGCGTAGTAGTGCTCGTCGGCGTCCTGGCTTCCCGCGTAAAGACCGGTCGACGGGTCCCGGAGAACGGTGTCCAGATAGGAGGTCGTTCTGTCGAGCAGGTCACCGAGGCCGGCCAGCGCGAGCGCGGAGATGAGGCCCCCGTGGTCCTCGAGCATCTTCTCGAAGTGGGGGACGCTCCAGTCCTGGGTCGTCGAGTACCTGAAGAAGCCACCCTCGACCTGGTCGTATGTTCCGCCGCCGCCCATCGCCTCCAGCGAATGCCGGCTCATGACCATGAGCTCGGGCCGGTCGCGTACCAGCGCCTGCTCGGCGAGGAGGAGGAGCGCCTCGGTCTGCGGGAACTTGGGCGCATTACCGAAGCCGCCGTAGGTGGCGTCGTAGGTGGACTCGACCGCGTCGAGAACGAGGTTCACAAGGCCCGGCTCGGGGGTCCCGGCGCTGGCCGCGACGATCATTCCCGACTTCCTGCGGTTCTCAAACACCTTGGCGGTGATCTCCGGCTTCTGGGTCCGGTAGTAGCGCCCGACCTCCTCCAGCGCGCCGGCCATCTGGTCGGCGGGCATGTAGGTGGCGCCGGTGAGGATATCGCCCTGGGGCGTGAGGAAGGCCGTCGTCGGCCAGCCTCCCATGTTGTAGCGCTGATTGATGTCGGGCCGGAGGTCGTTGTCGACCCTGATCGGAAGGTAGTCGCGGTTGATGATGTCGATCACCCGTCGGTCCGAGTAGGTCGTCTCGTCCATCACGTGGCACCAGTGGCACCAGACCGCGGAGATGGAGAGGAGGATCGGCCTGTCGGCCGCCCTCGCCTCCTCGAATGCCGACTCCGACCACGGCCGCCACCTGATCTCGGCGGCCCGATTCGGCCTGGGCGAGAAGTGGAAGTCTTCCGTCACCGCTTGAGCCTACGCGCGGCGGCGAACGCCGGGTTCACGGGACCGTGGCCGCGTCCGATCTCCAAGGAGTGCTCGATGGCGAGCGTGATGAACTCCTTTGCGGTCTCGACCGCAGGCAGCAGGTCGAGGCCGGAGGCGAGCCCGGCGGCGATCGCAGCGGAGAACGTGCAGCCGCTGCCGTGGGTGTTGGCCGACTCGATGCGGCGTGCGGGCAGCTCGACGATCCGGTCGCCGTCGAAGAACACGTCGATGGGATCGCCACCCGCGTGGCCTCCCTTTACGACAACGGCTCGCGGGCCCAGATCGTGCAGGTCGCGTGCGGCCTGGCGCCTCTCCGGGAGCGTGGCGACCGGGCGTCCCAAGAGGACCTCCGCCTCGGGCAGGTTGGGCGTGATCACCGTCGCCAGCGGCAGGAGATGCTGGATGAGCGCCTCGACGGCGTCCTCGTTCAGGAGGCGCGCGCCGCCTTTGGCGACCATGACCGGGTCGACCACCAGCAGGCGGATGGCATGAGCATCAATTGCAACGGCGACGGTCCGGATGATTGCCGCACTGGACAGCATGCCCGTCTTCGCCGCATCGACCCCCATGTCCTCGACGACCCTGTCGACCTGGGCTCGGATCAGCGAAAGGGGCAACTCGAGGATGTCGCTGACGGTGACCGTGTTCTGGGCGGTGACCGCCGTGATGGCGCTGGCGCCATGGACGCCGAGAGCGGCGAACGTTTTGAGGTCCGCCTGGATTCCGGCGCCCCCGCCGGAGTCGGAGCCGGCGATCGTCAGCGCGATGGGTACCTTCAACGCACTTTCAGCCTTCGAATCAGGAGGAAGACCCCGGCCGCCACGCCGACGCTCACAAGGCCCGAGAGGTCGGCGTTATGGAGAGCGTCGATCAGGGGCTGGTTCGGATAATGCGCCCCCGGAAATGCGGAGGAGAAGAGGTTCGGGTAGTTCACGAAAACAAGGCTCAGGATCGTGCCCGCCACCCAGGCGATGACCGCCTGACGTGAGTTCACGGCCCCCTTCAGTGCGAAGAAGCTGAGAAGGACCACGGCCGCCCAGGCCGGCGCCCAGAGATAGGTCAGGATCAGGAAGTCCTGGTAGGCGACATGGAAGTCAGTCACGAGGACGGCGATGCCCGCGAGGATCGACCCCAGGATCCCGCAGCCGAGCGCGGTCTGCCAGCGCTTGAGGCGCAGCCCCATCGCGAGGCTGACGAGACCGGCCGTATAGACGTCGAGGTAGTTGGCCCAGATCTCGCCCAGGATCACGAAGGCGAAGAAGGGCAGCGCGACCCAGGCCGGGGCGTGTCTTTGGATCACGGCGAGAACACCCTGGTCGGCTGCCAGCTTGGCGTCGATCGTCGGCAGCAGCAGACCGAAGAGCCCGAGCAGCAGCATGGGCGCCGCGACGCCGGCGACCGGCCAGAAGGTGACGGACCGGCGGGAACTCGAGGCGGGCAGATAGCGGGAGTAATCGCTGGCAAATGGGAACCAGGAGGCGACGAGGGCGAAGCAGGTCATGAAGCCGAGGACGAAGGCCCCAGGGTAATCCGCTGCGCCTGCCGTCGCTCCGGCGCCCCAGTGCATCTGCGGCGCCAGGACCGCGAACAGTACCGCCGCGAGGATGCCGAACACCACGGCGCCATAAGTCTCGAGGACTGTGATCGTGCGGTGGCCGAACACGGCGACGACGACGCTCACCCCTGCGATCACGACGACAAGTCCGAAGGTCGCCCCGCGGCTGGCCCCGAGACCGAGAAGCTGGGCTCCCGCCTGGGCCCCGATGACGCAGTCGACGGCAAACCAGCCGATGGCCAGGAAAAGGGTCAAGGCGGCGCCGACCCTCGCCCCGGCCGCCCCGAAGATGCGACGCGTAAAGACGATCTGGGGGAGTCCGCTGGCGGGGCCGGTGTTGCTGAGAAGCCCGAGGATCAACGCGCCGGCGATGGTCCCAAGCATTGTCGCCGCGAGCCCGTCCCATACTCCGAGCCCATAGAAGGTCGTCAGCAGCGACGCAGTCAGGAGGCTCGCGTAATTGACGAAGGCCCCGGCCCAGAGGAAGCCAAGGTCGCGAGGGCGACCCCGACGCGCCGATTGCGGTATGACCTCGCTGCCCGAGGCCTCCACCTGCAAAAACCCGCCACCTGCGACGGAAACAATCTCGTCGGTCTGCATTTCATCCCTCCGCTGGCATTACCCAGTTCAGGTTCTGGCGGTCGGAGCCTTGTCGTGGCGCCCTCTCAGCCCGGTTGGGCTCCCGCTTCTCGTAATCGAATTGTAGGTCTGGGTCGCCGGATGCGGATGCCACGGCGCGACCTAGACTGGGGAAGTTCTATTTAGCGAAAATCGGTGACGGCTCCGCGGCACTCCACGTCCGGCCGGCCGAATAGCGGACAACCCGCGAAGGTTGCTTAGAGAGTGACTGAAAACTTCGACGTGATCATCGTCGGTGGCGGGCCGGCGGGCCTCGCGGCCGGCCTATACGCCGCCCGCATGAACCTGAAGACCGTGCTGGTCGAGCGCGGGCCTCTCGGCGGCCAGTTGCTCAACACGGAGTTGATCGAGGACTACCCCGGCTTCGAATCAATTTTGGGCGGGGAGCTTGCCGTGAAGATGGGCGACCACGCCAAAAAATTCGGACTCGACGTGCGCGAGTTCGAGCCGGTTGCCGAGATCAACGTCGACGGCGAGGACCGCGTGGTCAGGCTCGAGTCGGGGACCGAGATGCGCGCCCCAGCCGTCATCATGGCCGCCGGCGGCCTGCCTCGAAAGCTGGACGTCCCGGGAGAGGTCGAATATGCCGGCCGCGGCGTTTCCTACTGCGCGGTCTGCGATGGCGCCTTTTTCAAGGGCCAGGAGCTTGCCGTGGTTGGAGGTGGCGACGCCGCACTGGAGGAGGCGGACTTCCTCACCCGCTACGCGTCGAAGGTCCACATCATTCATCGCCGCGACAGCTTCCGCGCCCAGCCCATCCTCCAGGACCGCGCCAGAGCCAACTCGAAGATCGACTTCGTCCTCGATGCGCAGGTCAAGGAGATCGTGGGCAACGGCAAGGTAGAGAAGGTCGTCTACGAATCGAAGGGCAAGCCGGTCGAGGTGCCGGTCGGCGGTGTCTTCATCTTCGTCGGGTTCCTCCCGAACTCCGACATCCTCAAGGTCCACTTCGACCACGATGCTGTCGGTTACATCAAGACCGACAGGGAGATGAGAACCTCCGTGGCTGGGATATGGGCCGTGGGGGACGTCCGCGAGCAGCTGACCAAGCAGATCGCCACCGCAGTCGGCGACGGAACCACGGCCGCGGTGTCGGCCTCCGCCTATGTCGAATCAGTCCGTGATCGAAAGAGGAGTGCAGTCAATGCCTAAGATCGCCGCCAACGGGCTCGAGTTCGAATACGACGAGTTCGGCAAGCGCAGCAACCCGCCATTGCTTCTCGTCATGGGCCTCGGCGCCCAGATGATCACCTGGGACGACGAATTCTGCCAGGCCATCGCCGGCAAGGGGTTCCGGGTCATCCGCTACGACAACCGCGACATCGGGCTGTCGTCGCACCTGGACCACCACGGCATGCCCGACCTGGCCGGGGTCACGTCCGGTGAGGCGGAGCCGCCTTACACCCTCGATGACATGGCGGCCGACGGCATCCACCTCCTTCAGGCACTCGGAATCGACAAAGCTCACGTAGTCGGGGCTTCGATGGGCGGGATGATCGTCCAACTGATGGCGATCAACCACCCTCAGAACGTCCTCTCGCTGACGTCGATCATGTCGACGACGGGACGCGGCGCGACGCCTCCCACCGATGAGGCCATGGAAGCCCTGACCGCCACGCCGCAGTTCGAACGCGAGGCTTATATCGACCAGGCGCTGAAGGCGGGTCGGGTTTTCGCCGGCCCCAGCTTCGACGAGGCGAAGGCGCGTGACCGCGCGGCGCGGTCCTACGACAGGTCTTTCCACCCGATCGGATTCGCCCGCCAGTACGCGGCAATCCTTGCAGCGCCCAGCCGAGTCGAGGCGCTGGCCAGGCTCAACATCCCGACCCTCGTCATTCACGGCAAGGACGACACCCTGGTCCCCCCCGACAACGGACTGATGACGCACCAGGCGGTGCCCGACGCCGAGCTGATGCTGCTTGACGGGATGGGCCACAACATCCCCGAGAACCACTGGGACACGGTTGCGACGGCGATTGCCGCCAACGCGGCCAAGGCCCGCGTCACGGCCTGAGTTAGCCGACCATGCCACGGGCCGAGGCCAACGGCATCTCCATCGAGTACGAGACCTTCGGCGATGCCGGCGGCTCTCCGCTGCTGCTCATCAGCGGGTTCGGGTCGCAGCTCGTGGCAATGGATGAGGGCTTCTGCCGGGTCCTCACCGAGCGCGGCTTTCACGTCATTCGCTTTGACAATCGCGACGTGGGCCTGTCGAGCCGAGTCGAGGAGCCCTACGACCTCGATGATATGGCCGCCGATGCGGTCGGGCTGCTCGATCACGTCGGAATCGCGGCCGCCCACGTGACAGGTCTTTCAATGGGCGGGATGATCGCCCAGCTCGTGGCCATCAATCATCCTGAAAAGGTCCTCTCCCTGGTTTCGATCATGTCCCACCTCGGCGGCGACGACGCCGTCCCCTACGACGAATCGATAGCCGAGCTCTGGTTGGCGCCGCCCCCGCCCGGCCGCGAGGCCTATATCGAGCACTCGCTGAAGTCCCAGCGGATCAACTGGGCAGGCGATTTTGACGACGCGGTCGCGCGCCGGCGGACGGCCACCGCATACGACCGGTCCTTCGACCTCGAAGCGGTGGCTCGGCAGCGGAAGGCGATCCAGGCCGCGCCCAGCCGGCGCGCGGCGTTGGGCCGAGTTCGTGTGCCAACACTCATCATTCACGGGGACGCGGATCCCCTCGTGCCGATCGAAAACGGCGTGCGCACAGCCAGCGCCATCCCCGGTTCCGAGTTGCTTGTGATCCCGGGGATGGGTCACTACAACCCGCCCCGGGCGTGGGCGAAGATTGCCGACGCCATTTCTGAGAACGCCGCCCGGGCCGTCGCGCGCCGGCAACCCGCAAGCGGGGCATACTAACCCCTCGCGTCGGCGTGGCGGAACGGTAGACGCGCCAGCCTTAGGAGCTGGTGGGGCAACCCGTGGAGGTTCGAGTCCTCTCGCCGACACCACGTCGAAGAGCCACCGCGTTCAGGCGTGGACCTGGCCTAACTCAGTGGTGGCCCTCGACGACCATCGCGGTGTCGGCACCTGTCGAGCAGGTGTAGACCTTGTCGACGACGAACCCGACATCAAGATTGTCGAGGTTTTTGCCGCCGGCGTTCGCGATCGCGCCGAGGAGCTGCCCGGTCACGTCGATGCCCTGGACGTTGACGGCCGTGAGCGTCACCCCGAGGCCGGTTCCCGAAGCGTAGACCAGCGCCCGGCCGTTGATCTGGGCGCCGGCGAAGCCTTCCGAGAAGCTGACCGACGACCCACCTGAGGACACCTTCCCGAAGGTGACGCTGGCCTTTCCGACGCCCGATTGGCTGAGTGCGTTGACGATGTCCGACGCGGCATAGACGTGGCGGACCTGGCCGCCGGCGTCGACAATGCCTGTCTTGCAGGGGACGCGCGTCGAGAGTGTGACCGAGAAGTCCTCGCCGGGTGCGGGGACGTCCAGTGGCACAACCTTGACCTTGTACACGCCGGGAGGACCGTTCGGAATCACGATCTCTACCAGGCGACCCCTACCCGGGACTCCCGTTCCGCCATCCGCGGACCAGACTTTCCCGCTCGGGTCGGTGATCTGCAACTGCATGTTGCTGCCGGGGTAGATGAGGTCGCCGACGAGGTCGCCGCCGGCGCTCCCGTAATCGGGCTGGGGCTGCGGCTGACCGCTGGTCACCGGGCCGTTGCTATAGGAGGTCGAGGCGGTGCCGCGGGTGCTGCCGTTCTTGCCCGACGCATCCTCGCTCCCCAGCCAGAGCGTGAAGGGGTCGTTCGGGTCGTTGATGAGAATCGTCACGGTGCCGACAGTGCCGTTGGCCTCGACGGTTATCTGTTTGTTGGCGCCGACATCAATCTGCTTGCCGCCGGCCTCGAGACGGACAACGCCGACGTAGACCTTGAGGATGGTCTGGCCGCCCTTGATGACGATGAACTCCCAGCGCGTCCCCCGGACCTGGGCGGTGGCATTGTGGCCGCCGATCTTGAAGGTGTCATTGCCGCCGACGAGGTGCTCGACGGTGCTCAGCGTGCGGCCGGCGATCTGGGTCATCGTCACGTTTGAGATCGACCCATTCTTGTTGAACTTGGCCGAGTCGAGAGTGATCTCGCTGTTGGGAGCGACACGAGTGACCGACCCGTCAGAGAACTGCACGACCGCCCGACCCCTGGCGTCGGTCCGGACGCCGTCACCTTCGTGAATGAGTGTCCCCGACTTGGCCGCCGTCGCCGCCCCACCGTGTACGAGGCTGGCGGCCGGCGTGACCACAAGGAGCTGCGCCGGAACCGGCACGGCGGCGTTGGCCGCGCTGGTCAACAGGAAAAGGCCTCCTCCGATGAGGGCGACGATGGCGATCAGCGGAATGAAGCAGCCAAGACAGCCGCCACGCCTGCGCTTGACCTGAGGAGGAGGTGCCGGTTGGTATGCCACGGGCACCGAATTGTGCGAGGCGGCTCCGACAGTTCAAAGATGTCAGTCGCGGCCCTCCGTTGCGCCCGGGCGGAGCTCGGTTAGCCTTTAGGGTCGACCTCTGTGCCGAGGTGGCGGAATGGCAGACGCGGCGGTCTCAAAAACCGCTGTCCGCAAGGGCGTGCGGGTTCGAATCCCGCTCTCGGCACCACGTCTTTTGTATTCAAAACGCCTGCATTCGGCTATAGTCGACCTCGTGAGAAGGCGTACAAAAACAGGCTTGACTGTAAATTTGACTGTAAAAGTCCGGTGACAGTAGGGCGATCGCGGCCCGGATCGCGGGGCCTTGGGTCCGTTTTTCAACGAAAGGACGGCCGCTGGGAGGGATCCCTGATGCTCCCCGACGGCCGGCGCCGATCGGTCTACGGCGCCACAGCCCAGGAGACGCGATCGAAGCTGACGGTGGTTCTTCGAGCCGTCGAGGATGGGGATGTTCTCCGGCCCAAGCAGGTCTCGATGAAGGCCTACCTCGCCCAATGGCTGGAGGCGATCGCCCCCTCGATCCGTCCGAACACCCTGGCGTCCTACCGCCTCAACGTCCGTCGCCTGGAGAAGTACATCGGCAACGCCCGGCTCGCCACGCTCACAGCGCCGACGGTTCAGACCGCCTACGCGCGCCTTCTCGCGTCGGGTCTGGCTCCCCGGACCGTCGAGATGTGCCACGCCGTCCTGCACCGAGCCCTGGAGCAGGCGGTGAGGTGGGGAATGATCAACCGCAACGTCGCCAGCATGGTGTCGCCCCCGCGCCCGAGCGGGCGCGAGATGTCGACGCTCACGCCGTCCCAGCTCCAACAGCTCTTCGCCATCACCGAAGGGCACCGCCTCCACGCCCTCTGGGTCGTGCTCGGCACTGGAGGCCTCCGGCTTGGCGAAGCGCTCGGCTTGAAGTGGACCGACATCGATTGGGACCAGCGCCGGCTGGTGGTCAAACGGGCCCTGCAGCGCCAGGTCGG
>JAYUBK010000302.1:0-3273 GCA_043740835.1 Chloroflexota bacterium | reverse complement strand
AGGCCAAGGAAGTTCTCGCTTCCTTCGGCATCGCCATCCCGCCCGGCAAGGTCGCGCGCACGCCTGAAGAGGCCTACTCCGCCGCCCAGGAGATCGGTGCGGTTGCCGTCAAGGCCCAGGTCCCCGTCGGAGGCCGCGGCAAGGCCGGCGGCATCAAGATCGCCAGGACGCCGGAAGAAGCCGGGGAGGCCGCCCGGCAGATCATCGGGATGGACATCAAGGGCTTCAAAGTCCCACTCGTATATTGCGAGGGCGCTCTCGACATCGCCCGCGAGATCTACCTCGGCTTCACCGTCGATCGCGACAGGCGCGCCAACATCCTGATGCTGTCGGCGCAGGGTGGGATGGAGATCGAGCAGGTTGCCGAGGACAGCCCGGAGTCGATCGCCAAGCTCTACCCGAACCCCTGGCGTGGCCCTCTCGACTTCGAGCTGCGCAGGCTCGTTTTCGAGGCCGGCCTCGGCGAGCACGTCGGTCCCCTGGTCAAGATGATCAGGCAGCTCTACCGCGCCATCCCCGAATACGACGCTCTCACCGCCGAGATCAACCCCCTCGTCATCACCGGGGACGGCCGGCTGGTTGCCGGTGACGCCAAGCTCGAGACCGACGAGAATGCGGCCTTCCGGCAGAAGGGTCTCGACGAGAAATACGCCGAGGTCCTCGAGGGCGACCAGTTCGAGCGGGAGGCCAAGTCCCGCAACCTGACGTACGTGTCACTCGACGGGGAGGTAGGCGTCATCGGCAACGGCGCCGGGCTCTGCATGGGCACGCTCGACCTCGTTCAGCGGGCCGGCGGCAGCGCCGCCAATTTCTGCGACATCGGCGGCGGCGCCAAGGCCGAGACGGTGAAAAACGCTCTCGAGGTGATCCTCATGAATCCTCGCGTGAAGGGCGTCCTGATCAACGTCTTCGGCGGAATTACGCGCGCCGACGAGGTCGCCAGAGGTGTCGTAGAGGCGCGTGAGCGATTGCACATGAAGCTGCCGCTCGTCGTCCGCCTCAGCGGCACCCGGGAGGAGGAGGGGAAGGCGATCCTGCGAGAAAACGGAATCGAGCCCGGCGACAACGGCTGGGAGGCCGCCCAGAAGATCGTGGGGATGACCCGATGAGCATCCTTCTCAACGCGGATACCAAGGTCATCGTCCAGGGGATCACGGGTCGCGAGGGCGGATTCCACGCCGAGCGGATGAAGGAGATGGGCACCCAACTGGTCGGCGGCACGAGCCCGGGCAAGGGCGGCGGCGAAGTGATCGGCGTGCCCCTCTTCAACACGGTGGCCGAGGCGGTGATCGCCACCGGTGCCAACGCGACCGGAATCTTCGTTCCCCCACCGTTTGCGGCCGATGCGATCATGGAGGCCGTCGAGGCCGGAATCGAGCTCATCGTCTGCATCACCGAAGGCATCCCCATCCAGGACATGATCCGGGTCAAGGACTACCTGGAGGGCTTCCCCAAGGCCCGCCTGCTCGGGCCCAACTGCCCCGGCCTGATCACGCCAGGCGTGGGCAAGATCGGCATCATCCCGGCCCAGATCTCGAGCCCTGGCTCGGTCGGCCTGGTCTCAAGGAGCGGAACCCTCACCTACGAGGCGATGAGCGCCCTGACCAAGGTCGGGATGGGTCAGTCCACCGTCGTCGGGATCGGCGGCGACCCTGTCCTGGGTCTGTCATTCAGCGACGTCGTCGCCCTCTTCGAGCAGGACGCCGCCACCACCCATCTCGTGATAATCGGTGAGATCGGTGGGAGCGACGAGGAGAAGGCAGCCGAGCTTCTCAAGAGCTCGCGTTTGAAGACTGTCGGCTTCATCTCCGGCCGGACCGCGCCGGAGGGCAAGCGGATGGGTCACGCAGGCGCAATCGTATCGGGCAACAGTGGGACCGCGAAGAGCAAGGTCGAGGCGTTCGAGGCGGCGGGAGTACCCGTCGCCGAGACGACCGACCAGATCGTGGAACTGTTGAGGTCGCGGTAGGGCCGCCGGATGACCGCCGTCAGCCACCTCGGCAGCCTCGCGATCGTCAGGCCTGACGTTGAAAACCGCGTCCGAGACAGCTTCCTGGCCGTCACGGCCACCGGTTGGCTCGGCTACACCTATTTCTATCCCGGTCTGCACCTGGCACACACCGCGCTCCCGGCCTGCCCCTTCCTCGCCCTGACAGGTCATCCCTGCCCCTTCTGCGGCGGCACCCGCTCTTTCTCGGCGGCCTGGCGCGGTGACCTCGGGTCGAGTCTTCATCATTACCCTCTTGGCCCGCTGCTCTTCGCGACCTGCTTCGCCGTCGCGGCCTACGCATTGGTGGCGGTCGTGAGCGGCCGCAGTCTCCAGGTTCGCCTGGCGCACCCCGTCGAGCGCGTGATCACGGCGGCCGGCGTCGGCCTCCTCAGTGTCAGCTGGGCCTTGAAACTGCTCGTGCTCGGCAACTGAAGGGCGGCGAGGACGGATCGTTGACAGTCCTTCGAGACTGACGACTTTGAGATTCGCTCCGGCACCAGCTTGGCGCTCCTGAACGCCGGTTCGAATGAAGCCTGACGCCGACTCTGCACGGGTCGGCCTCCGCAACCTTCGCCGCGCCGCTTTCGCCTGCCTGCTTCTGACTGTCGTGATGGTGGGGCAGTGCTCCGCCTTCGGAGTCCAGGGGCCCCGAGGTCCGAGCTACGTTGCGGTGGCCGCAGAACCGGCATTGTTCCTCTCCACTGTGGCGCCGCTCGTCGGGCCCCTGTTCTTGATCGAACTCGCCCTTGTCGCACTGACACTGGGCAAGCCTTCCGTACGGGAACTGAAAAGCGCCCGGGTCGCCGCCGTCATCGCCACCATCGGGGCCCCGGTCACCTCGTATGTCGGCTTCGTGCTCTCGATATCGCATCTGTGCCGGGTGGCGGACCCCGGCCGGCAGACCGCGGCCGAGGCGGCGTCCTGCGCCGCGGGAACCGCGTCCATGGCGTCGGGCTTCGGGTTCATCGGCGCCGCCATCGCGCTGGGCTTCGCGACCGCGCTGCTGCGCCGGCTGTCGCTCCCGCCCTCACCTAACATTCATGATCAATGAACTTTGAGCTGACCGATGAGCAGAAGCAGGTCCGCGATCTCTGCCACGAATTCGCCCAGGAGGTAGTGGCGCCGGCCGCCGCAGAGCTCGACCGCGAGCACAAATTCGGCTACGAGATCGTTCGCAAGATGGGCGATCTCGGCCTTTTCGGTCTCCCCTTTCCGGAGGACGTCGGCGGCAGCGGTGGCGACTTCCTCTCCTACTGCATAGCAATCGAGGAGATCAGCCGGGC
>JAYUBK010000301.1:0-3280 GCA_043740835.1 Chloroflexota bacterium | reverse complement strand
ACCCGCCGCAAACTGAGGTATCCGGCGCGGAGGCAGAGGTCGACGTGAGCGTCTTTTTCGATGTCGATCGAAGAACGCAGGAGGGCGGCCCCGTCGAGTACGGCCCCTGCGGCGGTTATCCACGAACGGTCGGGCTGCGGGGAGCGGAAGAACGGCAGCGCGGCCATTGACGTGTGGCTCTCCTCGACGTCGATGAACCAGGTCTCCCACGCCTCGAAGACCTCCTCCGTCAGATGGCCGAGACCGTGGATTCGCTGAAAGCGGAGCAGCAGTTCCACCCCTGACGGCGGCGAGCCCGCACGGACCTCGAGCAGCGAGACGAGGGATTCGCGGCGCTGGAAGGCGCTGTAGAGGCTCGGCATGTAGGTGATGAGCAGGGCCAGCTCGATGAGTCCGATACCCGCCTCGGAGAGCACCAGCAGGGTCGTGCCGAGGTGGGCCGGGGCAGCGAACCCGAGCGTGAACACTGAAGAGCCGCTGAGCTGGAACGCCGACCACAGCGATTCGCCCTGGACTGCCCAGAACATCAGCGTGTAGGCGGCGATGACCAGGACGATCCAGGTCGCCAACAGGGTTAGGAGACTCAGCGGGCCGTAAAGCGCCAGGACTTCGTCACGACGTTCGTACGTGGCATTTCTGCCGGCGGCGAGATCGAACAGGTTGCGGAGGCTCAGGAAGATGACCCGCGACAGCCGCGACTGAACGGCGCGGGGAAGGATCACCGTCTGCAGAGAAGACGCGAGAGTGGCCAGCACGATGTACACGCCGGCCACGAAGGCGACGACTCGAGCGAGGATCCAGGCGGAGAACAGAACCATGGCAGGCGACCGTAGCATGTCGCGCAGATGCCCCTCGACCCCGAAGCGCAGGCTTTCGTCGCCCAGACCGAGGGCCGCCCATCGATGTGGCAGCTGCCGCTCGAAGAGTCGCGCCAGCTATACAACTCGGCGGTTGCGATGCTCGCCGGGCCGCCGGAGACAGTGGCCGAGGTTCGCGACCTTACGGCGCCGGGACCGCGCGGGCCCATCCCGATCCGGCTCTATCGGCCGGAGACCCCCCGTCCGCCCCTTTTCGTGTTCCTCCACGGGGGAGGCTGGCGACTCGGCGGCCTCGAATCGCATGGCGCACCGGCGCGGGCCATCTGCAACCTTTCGGGCTGGGCCGTTGCCGCCGTGGACTACCGGCTCGCTCCCGAGCACAGGTTCCCTGCCGCCCTCGATGACACTCTCGCGGCGGCGAGGTGGCTTCGGGATTCGGCGGCGGAACTGGGTCTCGACGGCTCGCGGATCGCAATTGGAGGAGACAGCGCGGGCGGTAACCTTGCTGCTGCGGCCTGTATCGCGGCGCGCGACGGCGCCGGTCCGCGCTTCGCCCTCCAGGTCCTCATCTACCCCGGCACTCAGGCCGGAGCGAAGACGCCGTCGCGGCGGGAGAACAGGTACGTGCTCGCACCCGATGACCTGGGCCTGGCCGAGCGCGAGTACGTCAACGATCCGGCCGACCTCGTCAACCCGCTCGTGTCGCCTCTCCTCGCGACGGACCTTTCAGGGCTTCCGGACGCGCTTGTGATAACGGCCGAGTACGACCCGCTGCGGGATGAGGGCGAGGAGTATGCAGTTCGACTCCGCGAGGCCGGCGCCCAGGTCACGCTGACGCGCTACGACGGAATGCTCCACGGCTTCTTCCAGATGGCCGCGATCATGGCCGACGGTCGCCGGTCGATCGAACAGGTCGCCATGGCGCTGAAGGGAAAAGCCTAGGCATCTCCGGCGCTGTTCACCCCGCCAGGCGACGAAGGGTGTCCAGGTTGGCCTGGTCGGGGCCGTTGCCAGCGCCGGGAACTTCGAGGATGAATGACTTCGTCGCGAGCCGGCGATCGTGCAGCAGCGCCCGGAAGCCCTCCTCGCCGATCTCACCGAACCCGATGTTGGCATGGCGGTCCCGCATCGACCCGAGCCCGGTCTGGGAGTCGTTGGTGTGGATGGCGTCCAACCTGTCGAGCCCGACGACGCGGTCCCACTCATCGATGGTCCTCTTCGCATCCGCCGCCGTGCGCAGGTCGTAGCCGGACGCAAACGCGTGGCAGGTGTCAAAGCAGGAGCCGACCCGGGGATCTCCGACGGCGTCGATCATGGCCCGGATCTCTTCGAACCTGGCTCCCACGCAGCCGCCCTGGCCGGCATTGTTCTCGATCAGAAGCCGCGCTTTCTGGGGATCAGCGCGCTCCAGCGCGCGGGCGATCTTGCCGGTGATCATCGGCAGGCAGGCCTCAAAGCCGGCGCCCTTGTGGCTGCCAACGTGGAAGATCACCCCGTCGATGCCCAGCTTGTCGGCGGCGAGGAGGTGCCCGCCAAGCGTCGACTCTGAACGCGGATGCACCTTGGGGTCGTCGCTGGCAAGGTTGATCAGATACACGGCGTGGAAGTAAAAGGGCGGGTTGCCCGCCTCGGCGGCCGCCTCCCTGAACTTCTCCGCATCCTCGTCGGTCGGCTTGGGCGACCCCCAGAAGCCGGGCGGCGTGGCGTGGACCTGGATTGCCTGCGCGCCCATCGCGGCGGCGTTCGCGTAGGCGTTCCAGAGCCCGTGCCGAGCATCGACATGAGCCCCGAGGATCGGGGCCTGGAAACGCGTTTCGCTCGGCACCCGATTACTTTACTCAGGGCATGGTCTTCTTCCTGAGCGACGTCGACCTCCGGCTGCGTGGCCGCACCTTCATCGAGCCCGATGGCTTCCACGTCACGATCGGCAGAGGCCGCGACCTTGCCGAAGGCCTCGAGCACCTGGCCCGGCGGCCGGACTGTAACGGGCTCGCGCTCCTCGGAGCGCCGGACGGCGACGACGACCTCGCTCCACTTGCAGGGCGGCGGATCCTGGTGACGGACGCTGACGGTTCGCGCCTGCGGAACTTCACCAGCCGCGCCCTCGCCGCGGGCGCTCACGCCGAGTGGCTCCAGGGACCGCGAATCGACCCCGAGCGCATCGCCGCCTGGGCGCTCCCGGTCGCCGGGCTGGTCCTTGCCGCCGGCGCGGGTAGCCGGATGGGCGCGCAGAAGCTCCTTCTCGACCTGGCGGGCGAGCCTCTCGTCCGCCACGCCGTTCTCGCCGCGACCGACGGCGGCTGCCACACCGCGTGGGTCGTGTGGAGCGATCCGGCCGTCGAGGCAGCCGTCAGAGGTTCGGCGGCCACCGTCCACAACCCCGACGCGGCCACCGGGCAGGCGAGCTCGCTACGCGTCGGCCTGGCGGCTCTCCCGAGCTGGGTGGCGGGGGCCGTCGTGCT
>JAYUBK010000300.1:0-3290 GCA_043740835.1 Chloroflexota bacterium | reverse complement strand
GCTCGGCGACGGCGCCGCCCTTCCGGTCCGGCACCTCGGGACAGATCGCGCAGTCGCTGACCAGAGCGCGCGCGGCGTCGAGTCGAGCGCCGACCGTGATCGCCTCGACTGCGCCGGCCGCACCGGCCATCGCCTTCTCGAGGGCGAAGAGGGACGCGCCGATGGCGCCCATGTAGTGGGCCTCCTCGCTGACGTTAAGGTGCATCTCGAGCATCTCCGAGAGGATCTGCACCATCGCGATGTTGCGCGTCACGCCCCCGGTGAAGGTGAGCTCGTCCTCGACGCCAACGCGGCGGAGAAGCGAGATGCTCCGGGTCGCGATCGCCTGGTGGACGCCCATCAGGACGTCCTCCACCTTCTTGCCGCGGGCGAGCCAGTTGATGATCTCCGTCTCGGCGAAAACGGTGCAGGTGGTCGTGATCTTGACCGGGTTCTTGGCGACCAGCGCCAGCGGTCCCAACTCGCCGAGCGGGATGTCGAGCGCCATCGCGGCCGCGCCCAGGAAGCGTCCGGTCCCGGCCGCGCACTTGTCGTTCATCGAGAAGTCGAGGACCTGGCCTTCGGCTCCGATCTTGATCGCCTTCGTATCCTGGCCGCCGATGTCGAGCACGGTCCGCGTCTTCGGGAAGAGGTACTGGCCGCCCCGGGCGTGGCAGCTGATCTCGGTGACCTGGGTATCGCCGAAGGTGACGTTGTAGCGACCGTAGCCGGTTCCGACCACGTAGGCCACCTCGGAGCGGGCGATGCCGGCGTCCGTGCACGCCTGCTGAAACGCGTTCTCGGCGGCGGCGGTGATGATGCCGCCGGTGTCGATGAGGGACCGGCCAAGCACGCGGCGCTGGTTGTCCATGACGACCGCCTTGGTCTGGGTAGAGCCGACGTCAACTCCTCCTACCAGCATTGCCTCATCCCCTCGCCGCCACCAGGGCGGCAGCAGCTTTCCGGGCTCCGAGCGCCTCGAAGAAGGCGTCGATCCGGTTCTTGAACTGGGCCTCCGACCAGAGCCGCGGGTCGACCAGGTCGGATTCGACGAAGAGCGACGGAACGCCCTTGACCCGCGTCAGGTACTCGCGGCTGTCGGCCATCCCGGTGCTGACTGTCCGGCAGCTCTTGACCGAGTGGTAGACGACCCCGTCCGCCTTCCAGTCGCGGACGGCGTCGGACAGCTGGTCCTGGCTGAAGAACATGTTCGACATCGAGCGCCTGCCGGTGATCAACAATTGCTCGGCCAGGCTCTCCAGTGGCCGCTCGAGGTCGTACTGGATGCCCTGGTCGAGCCCGCCGCCGGCGTAGGCGAGGTACTCCGAGTTGACGTACACGGCGCCCCAGTCCTGGAAGAGCTCGAGGAAGCGGCGGAAGTAGGCGTAGCAGGCGGGTCCGACGCCATGCAGGCGGAACCGCTCCTCGGAAATAGTCCCCATCCCCAGCCGCACCTTGTGCTCCATCTCCTCGCGCAGTTCGGACATGTAGCGGGCGCCGGTCTCGGTCCCCCGGAAGGCGCTCAGCACGCCCATGTACGTGAGGCCGTCGGCCATCGCGTTGAAGGGCGCCGGGATGTTCTGGTTGAGCTTTAACACGGCGCTCCAGTCGGTCGCCATCCGATTGACGTTGGCGAGGTTTTCCTGGAGGCGCTCGACCTTGAAGGGGCGGCCCGTGACCTTCTCGCAGGCCTCGATCAGCTCCTCCAATTGGGCCTGGACGTAGCGGCGATCGTTCTCGAACTGCTCGCTTCCCGGCTCGGTGTTCCAGCCGATGCCGCGCTGACCCGGAATGTCGAGGACGAAGACCTTGCAGCCATACATCCGCTCCCAGATCTCGACCCACTTGACGTAGGTGTTGCACATGTTGGTCGCGACCACGATCGAGGGCTTCGGGATCCGGCCGTTGGGATGTTTGCGGTCGTCAAGGTGGACACCGACGTCGGCCTTGACGTAACCGCAGACGTCGGTCGAGTAGCCGTAGTCCTCGGCCTTGTTGAGGTAGTCGAGCGAGACCTTGCGGACCGCGGCCTGGAGCGAGTTGATCTCGGGGAAGACGAGGTTCAGGTCGAACGCCTTGAGGACCTCGGCAGCGGAACCCATCACGAAGACGTAGGCGGTCGGGTCGCCGGCCTCGGCGGCGGCGTCCAGTTCGCCGTACCACTCCTTGAAGAGGCGATTGCCGTCCCGCCGGCCGCGGCCGACCAACTGGTCTTCGACCGCTGGCGCAGGTGGTTGCTTTACTGACATTTCCACTTTCTCCTTTCAGTCGAAGAGGATCGATTCCACGAAGGTTTCGACCTCCATTCGCATCCGCTCAAAAGCCGTCATCTTCTCTTCGAAGTCGAGCAGAAGGAACGGGATCTTCTTCTCCTCGAGCGTCTTCTGGTAGGCAACCTGCTCGTCCAGGCCGGGCTCGCACATCTTGGCCGCGGCCAGGATCACGGCCGCCGCGCCGGACTGCTCGACCCGCCGCAGGAGCATTTCCTCCTTGGGCTTGCGGTCGTCGTGCTGCACGCAGCTGTAGGTGGACCGCTCGAGGTAGCTCTCGGCCAGGGCGCGAAGCGGGTCGCCGGTCTCGGGGACGTCCTCGACGATCCAGCGCATGCCCAGCAGGAGGTCGTCGTCAACGATGTAGCAGGCCTCCTCGATGAGCTGCAGCATGTCGAGCGGGGGCTGCTCGCAGAAACCGCCCTCGAAGACCACGCGAACCCGGTCCTGCTTGCGGCCATCGCGGTTTCGGATCTCGGCCAGGGCGTCGCCGAGGATCACGTTGTGCTCTTCGCGCGGCATCACCGTGCCGACCTTGGCGAGGACGTAGGCCTCGGTGGTGGACAGCAGCCAGGGCGTCTCCCGCTTGACCTGGTAGAGGTCTCGCAGCAGACGCCGGTTCTCGTTGTAGATGCCGATGCTGCGGCGGAGGTCGGAAACCTCGATGGGCCGGCCGGCGATGCGTTCGATCTCGGCCATGACGCGGGCGTACTCGTCGCGCAGGTAGGCGATCGACTGCTTTGAGTTGGCGTTCTGGGGCAGGTAGAGGATCTCCGACGTCTGGCCGGGGAAGTTGCGTCCCCAGATCCCGGCCAGGTTGCGCGCGACATCGCAGATGGGCGTCGTATAGAAGGCGTCCATGAAGCCGACCCGGCCGCTGAAGCCGAGCTCGAGCGAGGTCCGGCAGATCGAGCAGATAAAGGATCCGATGTGGGAGTCGGCCTGCTTGGCCTCCAGCTTGGATCCGGCACCCATCACGGAGAGGGGCAGCATGCCGGCGGCGTGGATGATCTCCTCGGGAAAGTAGACCTGGAAATGGCC
>JAYUBK010000299.1:0-3328 GCA_043740835.1 Chloroflexota bacterium | reverse complement strand
CGGTTCGGCGCGCCGACCGACACTCGGGGCAGCGGCGGGGCTCGTTCATCAGTCCTCGCGACGAGTAGAACTCCTGCTCCCCGGCGGAGAAGGTGAATTCATTGCTGCAATCGCGGCAGGTCAACATCTTGTCTGTGAAGCTCACCGTAAGGCCTCCTGGTCTTTCCTGGGTGTCGCCGGTTCGGGCCTAAACGGGTGATCTCCCCCGGGGGTCCGCTGTGCGCGCCGCCAATATAGCCGCAATTTGAGACTTTGGAAGACCCGCGTGGATATTCTCCATCTGTGATGAAGGATTTCTCCGCCGGCGCGCGCAATGCAGTCCGGGTCTGCCTGGGAGTCGGACCCCGCGATCGGGTCGCCGTCATCCGGGATCGCGATGCCACCGAGATTGCCGAATCCATCGCGGTCGAGGCTCGCTCGACGGGGGCCGAGGTTCGCTCCTGGACCATGGAGGACTGGGTCACCCGCCCCGCCCAGGAGTTCCCGCGCAACCTCGCCGATGAGGTCATCGCCTTCAAACCGACCGCTTCCTATTACCTGGGTGAGAGCCTGCCTGGCGAGCTTGCCTTCAGGCGTCCCATGGTGGAACTGCTGACCGAACAGTTGAATTGCCGTCACGGCCACATGCCCGGGATCAATGAGGTCCTCATGCGCGACGGCATGGCGGGTGATTACGAGGAGATCTACCGCGTCACGCGGAGGGTCTGGGAGATAGCGCGTCACGCCGCCCGCATCGACGTGACGACCAAGCTCGGAACCGACCTCTCGGCGACGTTCTCTCCCTCGCTGAAATGGATCCCCGCGGACGGCCGCTACCACGAACAGGGTCTTTGGGGAAACCTGCCCGAGGGCGAGACCTTCACATCACCCCTGAGCGTCGATGGCGTAATCGCCGCGGAGGAGATCGGGGACTGGTTCACTCCCAAGTACGGCGTCATCGACCCGCCGGCGCGCCTTTACGTGAAGGCCGGCCGACTCACGGTCGTGGAGACGGACAACCCTCAACTCAAAGAGGACGTCGAGGCGTACACCTCCCAGCACGAGATGTCGAACCGGGTCGGCGAGTTCGCGATAGGCACCAACGTGGGCCTCAGGAAGATCGTCGGCAACTTTCTCCAGGACGAGAAATTCCCGGGCGTCCACATCGCATTCGGTGATCCCTACGGGCACGAGACGGGCGCGGATTGGAGCTGTCCCTCGCACGTCGACGTGCTCGCCAGCCACGCCACCGTTTCGGTCGACGGCCGGACGATCATGGAAGACGGGAGATTCCTCATATGAGCACGCCAAGACCTCTGGCCGGCTTCCACCACCTGACGATGATCGCCAGCCACCCGGCAGCCAACCTGGGCTTCTACCGGGACGTCCTCGGGATGCGCCTCGTGAAAAAGACAGTCAACTTCGATGATCCCGGCTCCTACCACCTCTATTACGGTGATGACACCGGCTCGCCGGGGACTTTGATGACGTTCTTCGCCTGGCCCAATGCCGGTCGCGGTACCCGGGGAGTGGGGGAGATAACCCGGCTCGGGATTCGCACTCCCAAAGGCGCTGCGGCCGGCGGCACCGAGCCGGACGCCCTGCAACTGGACCTCACCGAAGGGGCCTCCAGACTCGAGTCGATCGAGATGACCGTCGCCCGCCGCGAGCCCACGGAGGACTTCATGACGCGCCTGCTCGGCTTCGAGCGGCAGGGGGACGGGAGCCTCCGCCTCGGGCCGGCGCAGGTTGAGGTGAAGGAGGATTCCGCGGGTGCGCGTGGTCGTCAGTCCGCCGGCTCGGTTCACCACGTTGCCTGGTCTGTTCCGTCGGACGAGGTCGAGTTGCAATGGCAGGCACGGCTCCGGGAATCCGGCGTGGACGTGACGCCGGTGCGGGACCGCCACTACTTCCACTCGATCTACTTCCGGGAGCCGGGCGGCGTCCTGTTTGAGATCGCGACGGACCCGCCGGGCTTCGCGATCGACGAACCCGTGGAGCAACTCGGGGAGGGCCTGATGCTCCCGGCCTGGATGGAACCCGACCGGGAGCGGATCGCTGGGGTGCTGCCTCCGATCTAACCGACGGCGGCTGCCTGGGGATGCGTAGTCTCGTACTCCACTTCCGTCTCCGGAACGGGCGAACCTTCGCCTCCCCTTCCGGCTCGCGTGTTCGAGAGCGGAACCTCCTTCAGGAAGACGGTCACAAGGAGCGCCAGGGCCATCGCGCCGAGGCCGAAGAGGAACATTTCGTGGAGGGTCACGGCGAGACCCTCGCGGACTGCCACGATGATCTTGTCGAAGAGTGGCTGGGATGCGGGTGGAAGTGCGTGGCGGAGGAGGGCCAGGTGGGCGGGATCGAAGATCTGGCGAACGTTTCCTCCACCCCCCGTGAACTTCGCGGTGACAGCCTTGGGAAGGTTCAGCTTTCCGACCTGGTCCTGGATGTTCACCGCGAGGCGGTTGGCGAGGATGGACCCCAATACCGCGGTCGCGATTGTTCCGCCGAGATTCCGGAAGAACTGCATGTTGCTGGTGACGACGCCCAGGTACTTCTTCTCGACCGCGCTCTGGACTGCGTTGATGTAGAGCGGGAAGGTGATGCCGAGGCCGGCTCCGACCACGAAGAGGGATGCCACGACCTGATAGCGGGTCGTGCTCGAACTCACCAGGGAAAGGCTGTAAAGGCCCGCGATCATCACAGCGCAGCCGATCGTGCCCAGGTAGCGGTAGCGCTTGATGCGCGTCATCAGCTGGCCGGAGGCGATGCTGGCGCCGATGAGGCCGAACATCATCGGCGTGATCAGGGTTCCGGAATTGGTGGCGCTGATGGCGAGGACGCCCTGGAAGATCAGCGGCACGAAGATGATCGTGCCGAACATTCCAAAGCCGGACAGGAACCCGACTGTCGCCGACACAGTGAAGACGTTGTTCCTGAAAAGGGATAGCGGCAGGATCGGTTCGGCAACCCGCCGCTCGACAAGCACGAAGGCGACGAGCATCACAAGTCCGAGAGCGATGAGGCTCTCGACCTGCCACGAGTTCCAGCCGTAGGTGCTGGTCGACGAGAGGGCGAGGAGGATCGGAACCAGACCGCCGGCGAGCGTCAGAGCGCCCCAGTAGTCGATTTCTCGAAGGCTCGCGTGCGTCTTGACGTAAGGGAGGAAGGTCGCGATCAGGATGATCGCGATCACACCGACCGGGAGGTTGACATAGAAGACCCAGCGCCAGCCCCAGTTGTCGGTCAGAAACCCCCCGAGGGTTGGTCCGAGGATCGACGAAAGGCCGAAGACGCCGCCGAAGAGACCCTGCATCTTGGCGCGCTGCTGGGGAGGAAAGACATCGGCCAG
>JAYUBK010000298.1:0-29775 GCA_043740835.1 Chloroflexota bacterium | reverse complement strand
GCCGCGAGCCCTATCAAGAGGACTAACGCCACAGCCAACGCCAGAACCCAACGCGGGCGAGCGCACGCCCCACCACGACATTCTTAGCCCGCCGTGCGGCCCGCTGCGGGCTCGACAGGCTCCGCGCCGTGGCAGCAATGCGAGCGATACGGAACAGTTGCCCGGTGATTGACCTAGCCATCGAGGCCCGGGTCGGGCGCTACCGTCTCGACGCCGGCCGCGAGGGCGGCAAGGCGCTCCTCGACGTACTCCAATGGCTCAGCCAGGTGCGAGTCGATATCGCTCCGCAAGCCTTCGGCTGAGGGCACACCCGCCGCGACGAGCTCGCGCAAGGCAGGCCGCATCGCGCATAGCTCGCTCTTGAACCTGGCCAGCGAGTCCCGGAAGGCGACGACATCGGCGAAAGCATCGATCGGCGTTTGCACAGGTGCGGTAGTCTGGATCATGGCGCCACCATACGCCGCCAGTTTGTAAATAGCAAGTTGACAGCGTCAACAGTTGAGCGAATACGGGACAGCCTAACTATTGACGCTGTCATGGGTTAAGGGCGCCCAACTAGGCGGCTTGCGGTCCGTGGGGGATTGAAGTACACTCCCCCTTGATGACAAGTACCGCCCTCGTCTACATCCGGCAGTCGCGATCCAAGGTTTACGATGCGACCCTCTCGCCCGAGGTGCAGGAGCAGGCCTGCCGGGCGATCCCGGCTGTCGCGGCCTGCGAGCGCGTCGAAGTCTTCCGCGACCTCGACGTAAGCGGAGGCGGCACTAAGAAGCGCCTCGGCCTGGCGGCGCTCCTCCGGCGCCTAGAGGCCGGCGGCGCCGCCGTAGTGGCCGCCTATGACCAATCGCGGGCATTCCGCAACGCTCACGACGCCCTCGGCTTCTTCGCACACATGGAAAAACTGCCGGAGGTCGAGGTCGTCTTTGTGCATGGGCGATTTGACCGCACGACTTCCGGCCGGTTCTCGTACACGTCGCTCGCAGCCTCGGACGCCTACGTCCGCGACATGACCGCCGATAAGACGCGGGACGCATACGCGTACCTCATCGCCAAGGGCATCCCGACCGGACCGCCCCCCTATGGCTATCGCTACGTCGGCGGCACACGCTCTAGCGGCGCGCTGGAGCTCGACCCTGAGACGGCGCCTATCGTGCGCCGCGTCTTCGAGGACTACGCGAGCGGCGCCCACACGGCCGCAAGTATCGCCCTAGAGCTCACGGCGGCCGGTACTCCGCCCTCGGCTAATAGCCGGCGCGGCGCCTGGCTCGCCGACACGATCGCCCAAATGCTCAGTAACGAGAAATACACCGCGAGGACTTACCTCAAGTCGCGCGACCCAAGCCGCCCGAGTAGGAAAGGCGTTCGCGGCGAGCTCGTGCCCGCGACCTGGCCGGCGCTCATCGACGACGGGCTGTTCCAGCGCGTCGCCGACCGGCTCAAGTCATGGCACGTGCCTACCACGAAGGGCGGCACGCGCCGAATGCGCGAGTTCACATTCCGTGGTCTTCTTTGGTGTCAGGTGTGCCAGCGACGATTCGCCGCGAACTACACCTACGGCCGGACCTATTGGTACTGCGGGTCGAAGGAGACGCCGGCGCCGTGCGAGCACGGTCGCCATGCCATCCGCGAGGAGATGCTTACGGGCTGGGTCGACAGCCTCATGGAGGCAATGGGCCGCGTCGGCATCACCGGCCGCACGTTCATGCCCAAGACCGCCCCCGACGCCGAGACGGCCTCTAAGGCGGTCGCCAAAATCGACCGGATGATCGGGCGCCTTGGGATTCGCTTTCAGGAGGAGGAGGTCGGCGAGGCCGACTACCGGGCGGAGCTCGAACGCCTCCGCCGGCAACGCACCACCTACGCGGCGAGCGCGGATACCGAGCCCTTGCCGGCAGAGTTCAAGGAGATGCCGACCCAATGGCGCAACGGCGGCCCTGGCGACCGCTGGGCGGTCCTGACGGCCCTCTTTGAGCGCCTCCACGTGTCCGCCGACGGCCAGATCGTCGGCTACACGCCGCGAGCCGACCGGGCCGCACGCGTCGACCTTTGGGTCAATACGGCCGTCGATGAAATGAAGAGCGCACCGAATAAAGGGGATAAGCGGAGCGAGAGGGATTCGAACCCCCGGAGGCTTTCACCTCAGTTGTTTTCAAGACAACCGCCATAAACCGGACTCGGCCATCGCTCCGCTTTGGAGTCTACCGAGGCTCCGTGGCCGTATCGACGGCGCGCCTTAGCGACTAGCGAGGGGGTGCCGGCGCGGTGCCGACTCCCCCTCCGCGCTGGTCAGAGCCCAGTGGCTACAAAAATATCCTGGGCGTTCACGCCCGGGTTAGCGGTTGCAGAGCATGAGTTGTCCGTGCAATTGGTTGCCGCGAAGGCGGCGACGAATGTCCGTCCGGACGACGCCAGCCCCATGTAGTCACCAAGGAAATAGCCCCGTGCGTATGGCGCCGCCAGGATATTGAACGATCCGGCGACATGTCGTTCGGCTCCGAACGTGGCGCCGTGGTCCGTCGAGGAGTTGAACCAGTAATCGACAGGCATCGTCGTCGTATTGCCGGCGGTCAGGTTACGGGCGTCGTAGTAGGTGAGGCCGACGCGGCCGCCTGTGTCTACTGCCAGGCTCGGGGTGAATACCGGCTGACCGCTGAAGTTGCTGACGCGAAGAGGCGCCGTCCACGAGGCTCCGCCGTCCGTGCTTGTCACCATCGAGATCTCATCGTCGAAGACCGAACTCGAAGTGTCCCCCTTCTTGAATTGGGTCGAATCCTCCCAGGCGGCATAGATCTGGCCGGTCGCCGGGTCGATAGTGACACTGGGAATCCCGTCTCCCACCCGGAGGAGGGCCCCGGTGTTCGGGTCGTGGACGCCCTTTGTGAACATCTGCGTGACCACCTGTGGCGCCGACCACGTGGCACCACCGTCCGTGGACTTGACGAAGGCCAGCTCCTGCTGAGTGTTCGAAGCCGAGTTCGGTGCGACTATGTAGTTGGCGAAGTCGTACAGGGTGTTTCCGCCGTTCCTGGAATCCACGACGACGACGTTGCCGATTGTCTGGTTGCGATTGGACGTCGGAAAGATGACCTTCGGCGTGCCCCACGTCACTCCACCGTCAGTCGTGCCCGAGAAGTACGCGTCACCGTTGTAGGCGCCTGTGTGCGGGTTGTCGTCAGGGTTGTCGGTGGCAGACACCAGAACGTCCCAGACCGTGTAGGCGACCCTGGGCTGGACCGGGTTGGCAGTGACGGAGTTCTTGTCCGCGCTGAATTGGTTGGTGGCGGAGAAATAGACCATCTGGGCGTGATGCCAGGTCAGGCCTCCATCCCTGGAGGTCGCGTTGGCCACACCGTTACGGCCGTCGATCAAATCAAAGGGCAACCCGCTCGCGTACGCGGTGCCATCGGGGCCGAACGACACCCAGAAATCGGACGCTCGCAGGAACGACTTGCCGTCGGCTGCGACCACGGCACCGGGAGCGCAACTGCTCAATGGCAGGGTCGTCTCAGTCCACGACCTACCGCCGTCGGCGCTGGAGGCTGAAGCTCCTCCGTGAGCGCCCCCGTTGGACCAGCGATCCTGCTGCCAGGTCGCGACCAGGGTCTTGGGGTTGGCCGGGTTCACGGCCACGTACGGTTCGACCTCGGTGTTCACGTAGATTTTCCCGGTCCCGGCCCCGGCTGTGCAGCCGGCGTAAGGCGAAGGTCCGCTGACCCTCGTAACGGCGCCGGCGGCAAGCGCCAGCGTCGTGGACATCACTAGGGCCATCCCCGACAGGACGACCGGCAGGGCTCGCTTCATGCTTACCTCCTGAACTATTTCCCAGTTGGTGACCGGCTGGGGCTGACGATACAAAGATCTTCAGGTCTTCGTCAGATTCGGCCGCTGACCGGACAGCACGGCCCGCTCAGATCTGCGGCAGCCCCAACTCCTCCATCCACTTCTGGAACGCGATGAGAGGAAGGTCGGCCGGCCGCACGTAGAGCATCAGGCGAGAGCTCAAGGGAGGCAGCAGCCACGGCCGCTGGGATTCGACGATGGGCCGGTCCTGGACCTGGATGACATCCTCGAAATCGAGGTAGTTGCTGTCGTGGCCGGGGTCGAGGTCGAAGTCGCGGGCGACTTGCAGGAAGATCCGGCTTCTGTCGTGGGAGATCGGCTGCATGGTCTGGAAGAGCACGAAGTTGCCACCGGGCCCGTTCTTCACGAGGCGGACTGTCGTCGGCCATACGTGGTTGGTGTAGGTCACCGTCTCCAGGCCAGAGGCGCCTTCGGCGCTTCCCAACGACACGTTGGCGGGTTGTTCGATCGAGTACGCGGCCACGAGGTGATCGCCGACGATCTCGGCGGTGTGATCCGGAGGTTCGGGATGGGCGGGATCGCCAAGCGTCCCCGGGTGCACCCACGGGAAATGCGTGTCGTCGAGGGCGGCCATTACGATCCGGGTCGCGCTCGCCTGCCAGGGCTCGTAGACGCGGATGGCCGTCTTGAGGAAACCTTCGTTCTCGAACTCCGGGTAGGCGGGCAGCTCGGCCGCCGGTTCGGCCGCCAGACAAACCCAGACGAGTCCGTGGCATTCCCTGGCCGGGTAGCCGGCGACCCGTGCCTCCCGCGGGATGGCCAGGCCTCGGCGGGCCGGGATGTCGACACAGCGGCCGCCGGCGTCATAGGACCAGCCGTGGTAGGCGCAGCGCAGGTGGCGCCCGTCGATGACCTCACCCACCGAGAGGGCAGCCCCGAAATGCCGGCAGAGGTCGTCGAAGGCGACGACCTTACCTTCCAGGCGCGCGAGGACGAGGGAGCGACCCAGAAGCTCCACCGCCAACGGGCGGTCCGTCACCTGGTCCACGGTGGCCACGGGCTGCCAGAACCTGGCCAGCCCCCGCTGGAAGGTCGCGATGACCTCTGCGGTGGGCTCCTCGATCATCGCGCCGGTTCGATCCGCTCCAACCCGCCCATGTAGTGGCGGAGGGCCTCGGGGATCAGGACCGAGCCATCCTCCTGCTGGTTGTTCTCGAGGAGGCAGGAGACTGTCCGCACCAGGGCGAGGCCGGAGCCGTTGAGCGTGTGCAGAAAGCGCGGCGACGCGCCCGGCTCGGGCCGGTACCGGAGATTGGCTCGGCGCGCCTGGAAGTCGTTGAAGACCGAGCAGGAGGACACCTCGAGGTACTTGCCTAGCCCCGGTGCCCAGGCCTCGAGGTCGAATTTCTTGTACTGCGCGAATCCCATGTCGGCGCTGCACATGAGAAGAGTCCGGTAGGGGATCTCGAGGCGCCGGAGGATGTCGGACGCATCGTCGACGAGGGCGTCGAGCTCAACAAGGGAGGTCTCCGGAGTCGTCAGCTTGACCAGCTCGACCTTCTCGAACTGGTGGAGACGGATGTAGCCGCGCGTGTCCTTCCCGGCGGAGCCGGCCTCGGAGCGGAAGCAGGGCGAGTAGGCCACGTAGCGGATGGGCAGCTCCGACGCTTCGAGGATCTCATCGCGGTGCCAGTTGGTCACCGGCACCTCGGCGGTCGGCACCAGCCAGAGGTCGCGATCCGCGAGGCGGAAGGAGTCACCGCCGAACTTGGGCAGATTGGCGGTTCCCGTCATCGAGTCGCTGTTCACGAGGAAGGGCGGCAAGAGCTCGGTGTAACCGTGTTTCTCGGTGTGGATGTCGAGCATGAACTGGATCAGGGCCCGGTTGAGCTTCGCCCCGGCGCCACGCAGTCCCGCGAACCGCGAGCCTGCGACCTTCGCCGGGCGCTCGAACTCCATGATGCCCAACGCCTCACCGAGGTCGTAGTGGGTACGCGGCTGGAATCCGAACTCGCGCTTGGCCCCCCACTCGGCGAAGACAACGTTGTCCGCCTCGCTTTCCCCGATCGGCACCGACTCGTGAAAGAGGTTCGGAACCTGGAGGAGGAGTTGGTCCAGCCTCTCCTTGAACTCCGAGGCCTCTCCCATCAGTTGCTTCGACTGTTCGGCAAGGCGCTTCATCTCGGGAAGCAACGACTGATCCTTGCTCTTGCCGAACTCCTTGGAGCGCTCGTTCTGCTGCGCCTTCAGAGTCTCCGCGCGACTGAGGCTGCCGCGCCATGTCTCGTCCAGCGCCAAAATCGCGGCGACCGGCGCGCCCTCGCCCTTGAGGTCGGCGGCCCGCTGCACTTCCTCGGCGTGGCTGCGGATGAATTCGAGGGCGAGCACTCGTAAAGGCTACTTATTCCTGAGCGCCGGGAAGAGCACCACGTCGCGGATCGAGGCCTGGTCGGCGAGGAGCATGACGAGGCGATCAACGCCCATCCCGAAGCCCCCGGTGGGCGGCATCCCCGATTCGAGCGTCTCGACGTAGTCCATGTCGATCGGATGCGTGTCGTCGGCGAAGGCCGCGCCCGCCGCCTGCGCCTCGAAGCGGACCAGTTGGTCGATGGGGTCGATCAACTCCGTGAAGGCGTTGTTGAGCTCGCGGCCCATGACTACGGTCTCGAATCGCTCGGCGAAGCGAGGATCGTCATCGAGGCGGCGGGCAAGCGGGGACACCTCGAGCGGGTAGTCGTAGACGATCGTGGGCTGGCGCAGCGCCGTCTCCACCTTCTTCTCATAGAGCTCGTTGACGACGAAGCCCCAGGGCGTCCCCGGCGGAATCGGCACTTCGGCGGCGCGAGCGATCTCGGCGAGAGCTTCGGCCTCCGGGTTGGCCAGGACATCGATGCCCGTGTGCTCGCCGATGAGATCGACCATCCGGGCGCGCCGGAACGGGGGCCGAAGATTGAACGGCTCGCCCTGGTATTGAAGGTCGAGAGGCTTGCCGGCCGCCTCGGCGGCAGCCTGGATGATCTCCTCCGCGTAATCCATGACGCCGCGGTAGTCCTTGTAGGCCTCGTACGACTCGAACATCGTGAACTCCGGGTTGTGGCGCGGAGAAAGGCCCTCGTTGCGGAAGACTCGGCTGATCTCGTAGACCTTGTCGATCCCCCCCACCACGAGACGCTTGAGGTGGAGCTCGAGAGCGATCCGCAGGTAGAGGTCCATGTCGAGGGCGTTGTGATGGGTCTTGAAAGGCTTGGCGAGCCCACCCCCGGCGATGGAGTGCAGGACCGGTGTCTCGACCTCCAGGAAGCCCCGCGAGTCTAGGAATCGGCGCATGCCCGAGATGACCCGCGAGCGCAACTCGAACACCGCCCTCGATTCCGGATTGGAGATCAGGTCGAGGTGGCGCTGCCGGTAACGAATCTCGACGTCCTTGAGGCCGTGCCACTTCTCGGGAAGCGGCTGCAGGGACTTGGCAAGCAGCTTGAAGTCCTGGACCTCGACGCTGACCTCCCCGCGGCGGGTGCGGAACACGGGGCCCTGGATACCGACGATGTCGCCGGTGTCGAGGTCACCAAAGGCCTCGTAGCGCTCTTCACCGAGCGCATCGCGACGGGCCATTAGCTGCATACGGCCTGCCCCATCCTGGAGGTCGGCAAATGTCGAACCGCCGTGGAGGCGTTTGACCATCAGGCGGCCGGCGATGGTTATCGCCTCTGTACGCTCACCGGCGTCCCGACCTTCAAGCAACTCACGCGCGGCCCGCGTGTCGTGGCTGCGCTCGAAGTGGCGCGCGTACGGGATCCCTCCGGAGGCGACGATGCGCTCCAGCTTGGCGCGGCGCTCGCGGACGACCGCAGAGACGTCGAGCTCGGATTCCTCGGGAGGCGAGGGGGTGCTCAGAGCTCGATTTCCTGGCCTTCCGCGGCCGGAAAGGCGGTCAGGCCGCGGTGGCGCCTGTGCTGAGGTGAGCCGAGAGCCTCCTCGACCATCGCCTCGATCTGGTGATCGGAGTGGCCGGGATCGTGGTGGTAGAACGCCAACTGACGGGCGCCCGACTCCCGCGCGACGAGCAGCGAGTAGTCGAACGTCGAGTGTCCCCATCCCACCCGCGTCTTGTACTCCTCGCGGCTGAACTGGGCGTCGTGGATCAAGAGGTCGGTGCCCCGGCACCATTCGATGAAGTGGTCGTGCCAGAGGCCGGCAAGGTCGCCCTCGGCGCCGGCGTCGTCCCGCTCGTGGATCTCACTGGCTTTGGCGGCGAGGACGTCGGGGTCCTCATAGGACTCGTTATCGGTTGCGAAGACCACCGAGTGCCCGTTCTCCTCGAGCCGGTAGCCAAAAGTGGCTATCGGATGATGGAGGGTGTGAGGGATGACCTTTACGCCGGCGGCCTCGAACACCTCCCCGGGCGCCCTTTCGATGAAGTCCAACTGGACGGGCATCTGGTCCATCGAAAGGGGAAAGTAGGCAGGATCCATCTGGTCGGCGAATGCGCTCTGGAGTGACTTCATTGATCCCTTAGGACCGATGATCCGCAGGCGCGACCCGGGCACGAAGTTCGGTCCGAAGAAGGGAAAGCCCTGGATGTGGTCCCAATGCGTGTGGCTGATCAAGAGGTGCGCGTCGATCGGGCCGTCACCCATCAGCGTGTTGCCAAGCTCGCAGATGCCGGACCCGCTGTCGAGGATGATCAGCTCGTTGTCCCGGGTACGGACCTCGACGCAGGCGGTGTTGCCGCCGAAGCGCAGAGTTGACGGCCCCGGCGTCGGCCGCGTGCCGCGAGTTCCCCAGAACTTGACTCTCATGCTTTGACTCTCATGTTTTTACTCGCATGGCTTGCCCCTCAACGTTTGGCCCCCAACGTCGAGGAGCCCATGAGCAATCCCTGCTCTGGCCGGTACGCCGCGGCAAGCTCGTAGACGCGTCTGATGACGAAGACATCGAGCAGCCCGGCGTCGATCTTTCCGTCTTTCGCCTCCATCCCGAGGATGTCCAGCGCACGGTCGTAGGGAAGGGCTCTCTTGTACGGCCGATCCTGCGCCGTTAGAGCGTCATAGATGTCGGAGATGGTCATCATCCGAGCCTGGACCGGGATCTCGGGAGCCATCAGCGCGCGCGGGTAGCCGCTACCGTCCAGCTTCTCGTGATGCGCATAGGCGATCTGCGGGATGTTCCGCATCTGGGGGGTCCACGGGATGTTGATCAGGAACTTGAACGACCAGTTGACATGGGACTCGATCTCGTGCCGCTCGGCCTCATCGAGGGTGCCCTTCCTGATGGAGAGGAAATGGTATTCCTCGGGCTCGAGGAGGGGCCGTCGCGTGTGGTCCAGATCCTCATACATGTAGTCGGCGAGGAAACTCAGGGTGGACGCCTTGTCCTCGGGTAGGACCGACGGCTCGTTGGCCGCGTAGACCGCTTCCAACCAGCGCTTCAGTTCGGCAACCTCCCCGACCTCCTGGGCCTCGAGGCGCGCGAAATCCTCAGGGTCGACGTTTCCGCCGTCCCGCATGGCCAACTGAAGCTTGCGCTCGGTGAAGCGCTGCTCGAGTGAGCGCTCGACGAACGCGAAGCGCGCCTTGAGCAGATCCATGCCGGCCCCGTAGAGCTTTTTCTCCTTGACAAGGACGTGCTCGCGGACGCCGACCTTGCCAAAGTCGTGCAGCAAAGACGCGTAGCGGATCTCGCGGATCTGCTCGAAGTCGAAGCGGAGGTCCTTATACGCTCCGGCGGAGATCCCGTTGGCCGCCTCGGCAAGACCCACGGTCAGAGCCGCGACACGGCCGCTGTGACCGTAGGTGGTGGGGTCCCGGGACTCGATGGCGGTGACGCTTGCTCTGACGAAACCCTCGAACAGGGCCTGGATCGAATCGATGAGAGCCCTGTTGTCGAGGGCCACCGCGGCCTGGCTGGCGATCGACTGGATCAGTTCGAGGTGCTCATCTTCGAAGGGGACGACCTCCTCCGTCACGTTTCCGGGCGTCAGCTTCGTCTCGAATCGGCGCTTGGCGTTGATGAGCTGGATGGCGCCGACGATCTCGCCGGCGTGGTTGCGCATGGGGACGCAGAGCACCGACCTGGTCCGGTAGCCGTACTTCTCGTCGATCGATCGGTTGAAGGCGAACGGAACGCCGGCGGGGATGTCGTAGACATCGACGACGACCTGCGGCCGGCCACTGACGATCGTGTAACCGCCCACGCTGTTCTCGCCGAGGGGCATCGTGAAAGTGCTGAAGGGGATGTCGACGGAAGCGTTCTGGCTCCAGGCAAAGCGCAGCCATCGTTGACCTTCGTCGTCCTCCTCGACGAGGTACAGGGTGGCGGCATCCGAGTTCGTCAGCTGGCGGCAACTCTGGAGGATCAGGTCCTGGAGCTTGTCTATGTCGGGCTCGGCCGAGAGCGCAATGCCGATGCGGTTCGTCTCGATGAGGCGGTCCCGAAGGCGTGCGGCCCTCACCTTGAGGGCGACATTCTCACGCGCCATTCGGAGCGCCGCGGAAAGCACCCGCGCGGGCGCCGAAGCGGGGATCCAGACGGCTTCGGAATCCCAGCCGGCCGGCGGATCCCTGTCGTCGTCGTGCAGCACGACCACCGCGCCTCTTCTCGAGAGGCTCGCCAATTGCTCCGGGCTGGAGATCGTCGAGGCGTCGAGGAGGTACAGGCCATCCGTCGTCGGCTCCGAATCCGGGCGCAGGTGGACGGCGTGCAACGCGAGATGCTCGAAGATGGCCTCGAGGCGCCCGCCGACGATGCCGGGCCCGAGATGGATTTCAAGTGGAGAGAGATTCAAGCGGAGGTAGCCCGTTCTATCAACCGGCACCATCCCTGGTGACGGCGGGAGCACCCGTGTCGAGTGGCGAATTCATCTCGTGTATGAGTCGCAGGCCCTCGAGCGTCAGATCCTCGTCGACCGCCTCGATGACATGGGTCAGCCCAATGACGAGCGACGCCTGGCCTCCCGTGGCAATGACGCGCGCAGTGCCGCCCAACTCGTCGGTCATCCGCTTCACCATGCCCTCGATCTGGGCTACGAAACCCCAGAGGAGGCCGGATTGGATCGAGGTTACGGTTGTGCGACCGATCACAGAATCCGGTGCGACGATCTCGACCCGGAAGAGGCGCGCAGTGTGGTCGACAAGGGCCTGCAGCGAGATACCGACACCGGGCGCGATGGCTCCCCCGAGGTAGGACCCGTCGGCCGAGATCGCGTCGTACGTGACGGCCGTGCCGAGATCGATCACGATCGCCGGCCCACCATATTTGCGGTAGGCCGCAAGCGCGTTGGCGATGCGGTCGGCGCCGACCTCCTTTGGATTCTCGTAGAGGATGCGAACGCCGGTCTTGATGCCTGGTCCGATGACGACCGGGGTGATACCGAGGTGCTGCACCGAGCACTCCTGGAGCGCATTGTTGAGATTCGGTACCACGCTGGCGATGGCGACACCATCAACCTCTTTCAAATCGAAACCACGAAGTTGGAAAAGGTTGCCGAGCAGGATGCCGACCTCGTCGGCCGTCCAGGTGTCAGGGGTTGAGAGCCGCCAGCTCGTGCGCAGGGTCTCGGCGGCGTAGAGGCCGATGACGACGTTGGTGTTTCCCGCGTCTATGACGAGCAGCATTTACCGGCAGTAGGATACTCGTTAGATGAGCATCGAAACTCCAGCTGGCATGTTGCCGGTTTTCAAGGCACTTGCCGATGAGAGCCGGCTGCGCATCATCGGCCTTCTCGCGGCTCAGGAACGGAGCGTGGACGAGCTTGCCGCGCACCTCCGGCTCAAGGCGCCCACGATCTCCCACCATCTGGCGACGTTACGGGACGTCGGCCTCGTCACCATGCGCGCGGAGGGGACGACGCACCTCTACCGGTTCCTTCCCGACCGCCTCCGGGAGCTGAACCGCGAATTGGCGCCGGAACGGCTGGCCATCTTCCCCGACGACTCCGAGGGCGACGCCTGGGAGCGCAAGGTGCTGAGCTCCTTCCTGGAGCCCGGTGCCGCTCCCAGCGACCCGCCTCGGATCAAGGACGCTCCCGCCTCGGAACGCAAGCGTCTCGTGCTCCTGCGCTGGCTGGCCGCCAGGTTCGAGCCCGGGCGGCGCTACCCGGAGCCCGAGGTGAACATCATGCTGGCGCTCCACCACCACGACTACGCATCCTGGAGGCGATACCTCGTGGACGCCGGCCTGATGGACCGCGAAGCCGGGATCTACTGGCGCCGCGAGGACCATTCGGGATAACATTCGCGGACTCGCGCCGACGGAGAGAAGTAGCGGAACCCCCGAAGCCCAGAGAGTCGCCCCGTTCTGAGAAGGCGGCCTTCGGACACCGACGAAAAGGACACTCCCGAGCGGGTCGGATCCTCGAGGCCCGCAGCCCGGCTCACGGGCTTCAGGCGAAGTGCGGTGGCACCACGGGCAGAGCGCCCCGTCCGCACCTCGGCGCATCACGCACCGGAGGTGTCGACACATGGACCGTACCTGGACCACAGACCTGGCGTCCAAAGCCGGCGCACCCGTCCTCCTCAAGGGCTGGTTGCATCGGCTTCGCGTCCTCAGCAACGTGACCTTCCTCGTGCTCCGCGATGCGCGGGGCTTGGCCCAGGTCGTTGTGACCGACCCGCGAACGCGGGCCCTGCTGCAGACACTCCACTCGGAGTCGGTTCTCGAGGTGCGCGGCGACGCTCAGGCGATCGAACAGGCGCCGAACGGCGTCGAGGTTCGCTCGCCCTTGGTGACGGTGTTGGCCAGGGCTGCGGCGCCTCCTCCCATCGAGCTCTTCCGGCCGCTCGCCACCTCGTCCCTGCCAACGCTCCTCGACCACGCCGCCGTGGCGCTGCGGCACCCGGCTCGGCGCAGCCATTTCGAGATGGCGGCCGCGGCTCTGCACGGCTTCCGGTCGACTCTCGAAAGCCACGGGTTCACGGAGATCAACACTCCGAAGATCGTCGGCTCGGCAACCGAGGGTGGCGCCAACGTGTTCAAGCTCGACTACTTTGGCCGGCCGGCCTATCTGGCCCAGAGTCCCCAGTTCTACAAGCAGACGCTCGTCGGAGTTTTCGAGCGGGTGTTCGAGGTCGGCCCTGTCTTCCGCGCCGAGCCCCACGACACTCCGCGGCACATCAATGAGTACGTCTCGCTCGACATCGAGATGGGCTTCATCGAGGACCATTTCACAGTGATGCGGATGCTGCGAGAGGTCGTGAGCGGGATGCTCGCCGCCATCGCTGAGCGGGCACCGGCCGCGGTTGCACGCCTCTCGAAGCCACCGCCCGAGGTGCCTGACGAGATCCCGTCCCTACCTTTCAGTCAAGCCCTCGAGCTTGTCGGCGCCCCTTCGGGCGAGCCCGATCTCGCCCCCGCACACGAGACGGCGCTCGGCGAGTGGGCGCTTCGCGAGCACGGTTCGGAGTTTCTCTTCGTAACCGGCTACCCACTGGCCAAACGGCCCTTCTACACGCATCCCGACCCTTCCCGGCCAGGCGCTTCGAACTCCTTCGACCTGCTCTTCCGGGGGCTCGAGGTGGTCACCGGCGGGCAGCGCCTGCACCTCTATCAGGACTACTTGCGGGTCCTCCGCGAGCGAGGACTGTCGGCAGAGCCGTTCGCCGGCTACCTGGAGGCGTTCGCACACGGAATGCCACCCCATGGAGGCTTCGCAATCGGCCTCGAGCGCTTCATCGCTCGGCTAGCCGGGGTTGCAAACATCCGCGAGGTCACGCTGTTTCCCCGGGATCTGAACCGGGTGACGCCCTGATGACATAACCGTGCAGATGAACCCCGTCGCACCGCAGTTGCTCATGCTCCTGGTGGTCGCGGCCGCGCTCGCGCTGCTGGTCTGGATTGCAGTCCGAGCGAGTCGCCGGCGTTCGATCCGCCTACCTTTGGCGGTGCTGTCCGGGATGGTCGTCGTCTACCTGAGCGGCCTGCTCGCGGCCAGCGCAGAAGCCGGGGCTGCCGACCTGACGCCGGGCGAGTTGAAATGCTTCGACGAGTGGTGCGCGGGCCTGGTCACCGCGAACGTCGCCAGCGGGCAGTCGGGGCTCGTGGTCCAGGTCCGCCTCGAGAACCATGGACGGACCGCCCAACGAAGCATCCTGGCGAGGGCCTTCGTCGAAGCCGACGGCCGACGACTGCCACCCCGCAATCCCGATGCGCTCCAGGTCCTGGTTCCGCCGGGTCAGGAAATCGAGTTGAATCTCGACTTCGACCTGCCATCGCGACTCAACGTCTCCCGCTTTGTTCTCACGGAGGCCACCAGTGGCGCCCTGACTCCCGGCCTGATCGTCATCGGAGACGAAGCAAGCCCCCTCCATCCGCTCGTCGGCTGGCCTCTGAAGGGTCTGCCGGCCCGGGGGGTGACTCCGGCAGCGCGAGCCTTTTCCGTGACGCCCAATCTCGACGGCTGCCCGGCCTAGTCGGCGCCCATCTGCTGCTCCATGAGGTTGACGAGCTCCTGCATCCCCTCGGCATCGAAGATGAGGCGGGCTCCGGCCGCTTCGAACAGCTCGGGCAGGGGCGCCGTGCCGCCCAGCGCGAGGGCGCCGAGGTATGCCTCCACGGCGCTCTTCTGGTCCTTGAGCGCATTGCGCCAGACCTGGAGTGCGCCCAACTGGGCGATGCCGTACTCGATGTAATAGAAGGGAACCTGGAAGAAGTGGAGCTGCGAGTAGTAGCCGGCGACGCGCTCGTCGCGCAGCCCGGACCAATCGACCCCGGGGTCAAACCGCTCGCGAAGGCGCAGCCAGTTCGCGTCCCGCGCCTCTCGGTCTGCACCCTCGGCGTTCGTGAAGGTCCAATGCTGCTGGGCATCGACGGCGCAGATGTGGCCAAGGAGACGGAGGATGTGCTCCATCTGGCCGCGCAGCCACCGCCTCGACTCCTCCGCCGAGAAGAACGAGTCCATATACGGGAGCGAGAGCAGCTCCATGGACATCGAGGCGACCTCTGCCATCTCGGAGCCGGGGAAACGCTGCCAGATCAGTGGCAGGGCGAATGCGCGGAGGGAGTGGAAGCCGTGTCCTGCCTCGTGAAGCACCACGCGGACGTCCTCCGCAATGCCGGCGCCGTTGACGAAGATGAAGGGCTTCTTCGAGAACGGCAGCGAGGTGCAGTAGCCTCCGGGCGCCTTGCCCGGCCGGGAGGTGAGGTCGAGCATGTCGCTCTCGTTCATGAAGTCCCAGTAGCCCGCCACCGTGGGGTCGATGGCGTCAAAGACGCGCTGCGCCTTGTCGACCATTTCCTTCTGGTCTCCGTAGCCCGTGAGTGCGGGTTTGCCCTCTGGGTCCGGGGTCAGGTCCCACGGACGAAGGCTCTGGAGGCCCATCTCGCTACGCCGCCGCTCGCGAGCTCGCTTCAACGCCGGTGACACAGTGGCCTCGACGGCTTCGTGAAAACGCATGCAATCCCCGACCGAATAGTCGAAGCGGTTCTTCTGCCGATGGGCGTAGTCACGGTAGTTTTCGAAACCCGCGTTCTTTGCGATCCGTGAGCGAAGCTCGAACTGGCGGTCATAGATGTCGGCGAGCTCGGTCCTGGCGTCGATGTACTGGCCGGTCGAGAGTAGGAAGGCCTTCTCCCGCACCTCCCGGTCAGGCGAGTACAGGTAAGGCCTCATCTGGGGGATCGTCTTCTCCTCGCCCTCCCAAATGACCTTCATCGAGGCGGTCCGCTTTTGGTAGGCGGCCGCAAGCCTGCCCTCCTCCTGGACCAGTGGAACGCTCTGATCGCGGAAGAGCTCGATCTCGGTGGCCATCCGGCGGATCGTCGTGGCCAGGTCAGGTCGCGTGTAGCCGCTTGCCACGAGCTTCTCCTGCAGCCGGACACGCAGCGGCTGGACTTGCGGCAGGAGGTTGCGGAACGCGAGGTGGCGGGCTTCCTTGACGGGATCCGCAGTGTCGGTGGTGTATGCGATTGAGGCCTTGGTGGCGGCCTCCTGCAGGAGGGAATCGAGCCGCGACCAGTCGGCCAGCCAGCGCTCGACGGCCTCATCCCCCTCCAGCCGGCGGCCCGCAAGGTCGTCGTAGAGCGGTTCGACCTGTTCCAGGGTGGCGTCGGAGAAGGCGGCTGGAGACTCGGGGAGCTCGATCATCGGTGCGGATTCTAGACGCGACTCGAAGAGGCCGAATAGATCTCATTCAGAAAGCGGCTCGGAACGGTTTCGAGAAGCCGCGTGCCGGTGAAGCCAGCGCTTGTGGCAAGCCGCTCCCAGACAGGGTAGGAGATCGGCCAGGGAACCCACGGGTTGCCGTGGTCCGAGTTGTACTCGACGAGGACGAGGCGGCCGCCCGGCTTCAGCATCCGCTGCACCCGCTCCAGAACCGGCTCCTTTCGCCGCGAGAAATGGAGTGAATTGGCCATGACGACGCCGTCGAGAGCCTCGAGACCGAGTTCTGGGCTCAGGTCGCGGGTGAAGTCGGCGACGTGCACCTCGAGGCTCGTGGCCGGGAATGACGCCCGCATGCTCGAGGCCAGGTCGCGCAGGGCGCCGGCGTCGCGGTCGACGGCGTGAATAACTGCGGCCGGCCCGAGCAGGTCGGCGAGGGCGAGGCTGAAGGCGCCCCAGCCCGAGCCGAGATCCGCCCAGAGTGACCCGGCTCCGCCGACGCCATCGCGCAGCAGCGCGACGTGGTCGTCGTGGGTTATGCGGAGGCCTCCGCCCAACGCCTGAGCGCGGCGCTCTCGCGCAGCATGGCGGTCGCCCTGGCCGCAACGCGATCAGGCGCGGGCCCGCCGCGAAAGTCGCGCCTGGCCAGGGACCCGGCCGCGTCACTGGTGGGCCGGTGCTCCCCCGCCACGACCTGGCGGCCGACCTCGGCATGAGCCTCGCGGAACGGCTTTCCGGAGCGCACGAGGTCCTCGGCGGTGTCGGTCGCAAGCAGGTCAGGGTCAGCGACCGCCTCCGTCAGTCGGGCCCGGTTGAACTCGAGGCGCTCGACCATGAGGGCCGCAGCCTCCAGGCAGTCGATGCAATTGTCGACGGCGGAGAAGACGGCGGGCTTGTCCTCCTGAAGATCCTTGTCGTAGGCCAGGGGCAGGCCTTTGAGCACGGTGGCCAGCGTCACCAGGCTGCCGAGAGGACGTCCCGCACGTCCCCGCAACAGCTCGGCGATGTCCGGATTGCGCTTTTGGGGCATCAGGCTCGACCCCGTCGAGATCTCGTCGGCCAGGTCCACGAACCCGAACTCACTGCTGGCCCAGAGAACAACGTCCTCCCCGACTCGGCTCAGGTGCAGGCCGATTACGGTGCAGGCATAGACGAGGTCGAGGGCGAAGTCCCTGTCGCCGACTGCGTCCATGCTGTTTTCCGTAAGGCGCTTGAACCCCAGTTCCCGCGCGACGACGTCACGCTGCAGGGGCAGTGTCGACCCCGCCAGGGCGCCGGAGCCGAGGGGCATCTCGCCGGCCGCTTCGAAGGCCTGTTTGATCCTGGTGCCGTCCCGCAGGAGCGCTTCCGCATGCGCCAGCAGGTGGTGCCCGACCGTCACTGGCTGGGCCCGCTGTAGGTGCGTATAGCCGGGCATCGGCCAGGCGGCGTGCAGCCGCGCCGACTTCGCGAGTGCAGCCAGCAGGCCGCCAAGGTTGAGCGCGATCGCCGCGGAGGCTGCCCGGCAGTACAACCGGAGGTCGAGGGCGACCTGGTCGTTGCGCGAGCGGCCGGTGTGGAGCTTGCCGGAGACGCCCGGCTCGAGCTCGCTGAGGCGGCGCTCGACAGCGGTGTGGATGTCCTCGTCGGAGTCGGCGAAGTCGAAGGCACCCGAGTTGAGCTCCTCCAGGATCTTGCCGAGGCCCTTCTCGATCCTCTTGAGCTCGGCCTTCGTGAGCAGTCCCGCCGCAAGCAGTCCGCGCGCGTGGGCAAGGCTGCCGGCGATGTCGAAAGGCGCCAGCTCGACGTCGACGTCGAGCGAGGCCTGGAAGCGCTCCAGCTCGGGCAGAAGGCCGCTCCGGAAGCGTCCGCCCCAGAGCTTGCCGCCGGCTATGAGCTCAGCCTCTTCACCGCGCCGTCTCCGACCAGCCCGGCGAGGTCGCGCGTGTGCAATTGGCCCTGGACCATCGACGCCGTTCGCACGCCCTGGCCCCAGAGCTTGATGAAGCCTGCCGCGGCGCTCTGGTCAAAGGTGTCGCCCTTTCCGTAAGTGGCCAGCTGCAACTGGTAAAGGGCCTCGGGCGCCTTCCGGCCGACGACCTGCGAAGAGCCCTTATACAGCTTCAGGCGGACCTCTCCGGTCACGTGGCGCTGGGTCTCCCGGACGAACGCGTAGAGCGCGTCCCGGAGCGGGCTGAACCAGAGGCCGTCGTACACCATCTGCCCCCATTGCTGGGCGACGACGTCCTTGAAGCGGGCGACGTCCTTGGGCAGGGTGATGTCCTCCAGCGCCTGGTGCGCCTGCAGTAGCAGAACGGCGGCGGGGGCTTCGTAGATCTCACGCGACTTGATGCCGATGAGGCGGTTCTCGAGATGATCGATGCGGCCGACGCCGTTCTCGCCGCCGACCCGATTCAGCGTGGTGACGATCTCGAGGGCTTCGAGTGGCCTGCCGTCGAGGCTCACTGGGAGGCCCTCCTTGAAGGCGATCTCGACGTACAGGGGGTCCTCGGGGCAGTGACGCGGGTCGCGGGTCCATTCGAAGACCTCGGCCGGCGGCTCCTCCCAGGGGTCCTCGAGAATACCGGCCTCGATGGATCGGCCCCACAGATTCTCATCCGTCGAGAAGGGCGACTCGACGGTGGCGGGGACTTCGATGCCTTTGGCACGGGCGTACTCGATCTCATCGTCCCGGTTCATCCCCCACTCCCTCACAGGCGCGATGACCCTGAGGTCCGGCGCCAGAGCCGCCGTGGAAACGTCGAAGCGGACCTGGTCGTTTCCCTTGCCGGTACAGCCATGGGCGATTCCCTGGGCGTTCTCCTGGCGAGCGATCTGGACCATCAGGGCCGCGATCAGCGGCCGGCCCAGCGCGGTGGCCAGCGGGTATTCCTTTTCGTAGACGGCGCCGGTCTGCAGCGACGGCCAGACGAAGTTCTTGAGGAAGGGGACCTTGCCGTCGATGACGTAGGCCGCGCTGGCACCGATTCGCAATGCGCGCGCCTGGATAGCGTCGAGGTCCTTCTTCTCGCCGAGATCCACCGTGAGCGCGACAACCTCCCACCCCTGGTCCTTCAACCAGCGGATGCCAACCGAGGTGTCGAGCCCGCCCGAATAAGCGAGAACCAGCTTACCTTTCGACTCTGCCATCAGGAAACCCCTTGCAAAAAGCCCCGAAAGGCCGACGCGGCCTTGCGATCCGGGTGAATGACGATGATCGTGTCGTCGCCCGCCAGAGTCCCCACCACTCCCGGCAGGTCCCTCTCGTCGACGGCGTGAGCGACGAGGTTGGCGCAGCCGGGAGCGGTACGGACTACCGTCAGAAACTCCACGGTCTGAACCGCCAGGACGTAGTCGGTGAAGAGGACCGGCTTGTAGCCCGCCTTGGTACGGATCAGGCCCAGCTCCTGGATGTCGCGGCTGATCGTGGCCTGCGTGGTGTTGAGGCCCTGCGTTGCGAGCGCGGCGGTGAGGTCCTGTTGGGTCGCGATGTGCTCGGAGCGTACGACCCGGAGAATCGCCTCGTGGCGCTTGTGCTTCATGCCTTCCTCATACCGCTTTCAAGGCAACCTCGAGACCGGCCTGGGCGCGCTCGATCTCGGCCGCGCCGATGATGAGCGGCGGGACCACGCGGATCGAGTTGTCGTCGATGGCGTTGACGATGATGCCGTTCTCGAGGGCCTTGAGCTGGAAGGCCTTGGCCCTCGGCTCCTCGAAGGTGAACGCGCGCATCAGTCCGATCCCGCGCGCGTCCTTCTGGCCGAAGCCCTCGAAAACCTGCTGAAGGAGGTCGCCCATCTCCGCCGCGTTCTCGACGAGATGGTCGCGCTCGATGACGTCGAGCGTGGTCATGGCGGCGGCGAGGACTACTGGGTTGCCGCCGAAGGTCGAGCCGTGGTCGCCGGCCTCGAACACGTCCGCTCTGGGATTGGCGAGGGTTGCGCCGATCGGGAGACCGCCACCGAGTGCCTTTGCAAGCGTCATCACGTCGGGGGTGATGCCGTAATGCTGGTGGGCGAACCAGCGGCCCGTGCGGCCGATGCCCGTCTGGATCTCGTCCAGGATGAGGAGCAGGTCCTTCTCATCGCACCAGGCACGGACGCCCTTGAGGTATTCGGCCGTCGCCGGGATCACCCCGCCCTCGCCGATGACGGGCTCGAGGAAGATCGCCACGGTGTTGTCGGTGGTCGCCGCCTTGAGCGCCTCGAGGTCGTTGTAGACCACGTGCACGAACCCCGGCGGTAAGGGCGCAAAGGGTGCCGAATACTTCTCCTGCCCGCCCGCGGTGATGGTCGCCAGGGTGCGGCCGTGAAAGGACCGATGGGCACTGATGATCTCGAAGGCCCCGCCCCGGTGCTTTTTGCCCCACTTGCGCGCGATCTTGAACGCTGTCTCGTTGGCCTCCGCCCCGCTGTTGTTGAAGAAGGCGCGCGAGGGGAACGAAAGCTCCACGAGCCGCTTCGCCAGCAGGGAGGGGCCGGCGGTGTGGTAGAGGCCCGAGGTGTGTATCAACTGCTGCGACTGTCTCGCGATGGCCGCTGCGACTTCGGGATTGGCATGGCCGAGCGCGTTTACCGCAATCCCGGCAATGAGGTCAAGGTATTCCTTTCCGGCCGTGTCCCAAACCCTCATTCCGCTACCGCGCACGAAGGCGACAGGCATCGCCTTGCCGGTCGTCATCAGGTACTTGTCCTCGAGTTCCAAAATCTGTTCGAGAGAGACCTGCTCGTTTTCGCGGGAATCAGTCATTCCCGATCCTTGCGGAGACTTGGTTTGTTTTGTGGTGGGGCTGAAGCCCCTCCGAAATCGCGGGCCTCGCGATTGGGAAGGGCCGACCCTCGCGGAGACTGGCTTGTTTCGTGGTGGGGCTGAAGCCCCTCCGAAATCGCGGTCCTCGCGATTTCTCGCCCCGCCGGCGCACTCGCGCCGGTGAAGGGGGCCTCCCCCTTCCACCCCCCGGGCCTGCATCGCAGGTCCGACCCCCCGGGGAAGTCGCATGGGCGCGACAATTCCCCTATGCGGAGGCTGGGCATCGACACGGTCGGCGTTGCTCGAATAGCGCTTGCGCTGAGTCGCACGGGGCCGGCTTTCCTGCAGAAGACGTTCACAGACGCTGAGATCGCCTACTGCGGTGGAAGCGCCGAGAAGATAGCCGGGCGATGGGCGGCCAAGGAGGCGGTCATCAAGTGCTTCGACGGCACCGGCATCTGTTTCCCTCGCCGGCGTATCGAGGTGCTTCCGAACTCCGCGGGTGCGCCCCGCGTACGGCTCCTCGGAGATGCCGACGGCTGTTCGATCGAGCTCAGTATCAGCCACCACAGCGGGATGGCGATCGCGGCGGCCGCGCTCGAGTTGCCAGAACAAGAGGAGCTGCTGAACACGCCGCCGGAAGCGATCGACCTGCCCGACCGGCCCCACGACGGGAACAAGGGCACGTTCGGGACGTCGGTGATCCTCGCCGGCAGCATCGGCTTCACCGGCGCAGCCTTCCTCTGCGCCACGGCCGCAGCCCGAACCGGCTCCGGGCTCACGCGCCTGCTTGTCGCCGAATCGATCTACCCGATCCTCGCGGCCAAGTGCGTTGAGGTGATGGCCACCCCGGTTCCGGAGGTCGACGGTGGAGCGGTCGGCAACTCATCCCATGACATCGTCGTCAGACACTTCGAAGGCGCCACGGCGGGGCTCATAGGCCCGGGCCTTGGCCGTCATCGCTCGACGTGGCGCCTGGCCACGGACCTCGCGCTGCAGCTTCCGTGCCCGCTCGTCATCGACGCCGACGCTCTCAACGCCCTCGCGGACAACCCGCGCCTCCTCACCAGGCTGCCGCCAAGGCGCGTCCTCACTCCGCATCCGGGCGAGATGGGACGTCTCCTCGGGAGGCCCGTCAAGGAAATCGTGGCCGACCGCTTTGAGGTCGCGCGCAAAGCGGCGATCGACTGGAAGGCGGTCGTGGTGCTGAAGGGCGCCCACACCGTAGTGGCGGCGCCCGACGGCGAGGTGTCAGTTGACCCTCACGAGGTCCCGGCCCTCGCCAGCGGCGGAACTGGCGACGTACTGGCAGGAATGATCACCTCCCTGTTGGCGCAGGGCCTCGAGCCCTTCACGGCGGCCGTGAGTGCCGTTTACATCCACGCCGAGGCCGGCCTCCGGATCTCGCGCCGGATCGGTGATGCGGGACTGCTGGCGTCGGACCTCCTTGACGAGATCCCGGTGGTCATCAAGCTTCTCCGTGCGGGTCGCGTGAAGCGGTAGCAATGCTCCATCGCTGGACGGAGATCAACTTGACGGCGCTCCGCCAAAACGTGAGATCGATCCGCGGCCGACTTCCTCGGCAGGCGACCTTCCTCGCGGTGGTGAAGGCGGACGCCTATGGCCATGGCGCCCGCCGCGTGGCCGAGGCCGCCCTCGAAGCAGGCGCCGGGGGAGTGGCCGTGTCAACTCTGGGGGAGGCTCGTGAGCTCGCCGACCTTGTCGGCGGGGACCGGTTGCTTGTGATGGGGGGGCTACTGCCCTCTGACGCCGACCTGGCAGCCGAGACGCGCTGTGCGGTGTGTGTCTCGAACATCGGCATGATCCAGGCGCTGCAGTCTGCGGCAGCCAAGCGGGGCGGGGTGGCTCTACCCGTACATCTGAAGGTTGACACGGGGATGGGCCGCTTCGGCTGCCGACCCGAGGAGGCCGTTGCGCTCTCCCGGCTAATTTCAGCCGGACCCGATCTCCGCCTGGCCGGCGTCTGCAGCCATTTC
Source organism: Chloroflexota bacterium (assembly GCA_043740835.1). GTDB lineage: Bacteria > Chloroflexota > Dormibacteria > Dormibacterales > Dormibacteraceae > JAYUBK01. Next base: position 7,155 of record JAYUBK010000298.1, on the reverse strand, counting down.
GCCTCCGCGGACTCCGATTCGGAATTCACGGCCCTGCAGTTGACGCGCTTCCATGAGGTCCTTGCCGAGTTCCGCACTCACGGCCTTCCCACCGGGATGCGCCACATCGCCAATTCGGCCGGAGCGCTCCGTCACCCCGAGGCCGCTCTCGACGCGGTGCGGGTGGGGATTGCGATGTACGGCTGTGAGGAGTCAGGCGTCGTGCCGGTCCTGAGCCTGCGCTCTCGCATCGCTCATCTCCACACCGCCGAGCAGGGTGAGACCGTCGGCTATGGCACGGCCTGGCGTGCCGAGAGACGCACCCTCGTCGCGACTGCCACGATCGGCTACGCCGACGGCGTCAATCGCTCTCGGGCGGGGAAGGGATGGGCCCTCGTCCGGGGGCACCGGGCGCCCCTCATCGGGCGGGTCAGCATGGATGCCATCACTGTCGACGTGACAGAGGTCCGGAAGGTCGCCGTCGGAGACACGGTGACCCTCATCGGCGCCGACGCCGCAGAGTCAATCCGCACCGAGGATGTCGCCGCCTGGTCGGGGACCATCAGCTATGAGGTCCTGACGGCCATCGGCAAACGCGTCACCAGCGTCAGCACGGATTAAATCCGGCTCAGGGTCCGGTTTCCTGATTCATCATGCTGATGACCGCCCCGCCCCCGGAGGCCACTCTAGACTGGACGATGATGGCCGACCAGTCGATGCCCTTCGCGGATGAGGCGATAACACATCTCGATGCTCTTTATCGGGGAGGGATGCGGCTGACCCGCGATCCGGAGAAGGCGCAGGACCTGGTCCAGGACACCTACGCCCGGGCCCTGCGCTACCAGCACAGCTTCCAGACCGGAACCAACATGAAGGCCTGGCTCTTCGCAATCATGCGCAACCTCTTCTGGGACCGCTTCCAGAAGAACCGCCTTGAGGACGTGAGTCTCGACGAGATCGGCGAATTCGGCCTCTTCGACAGGATGCGCGACGAGGTCAGCGGAGAGGGACCTGAAGCCGCGGTGCTCGACAAGATCGCTCGCAACGAGGTGGTCGACGCCATCGAAAAACTCTCGCCCCTGCACCGCGAAGTCGTGATGCTCGTCGATGTCGAGGGTTTCGCGTACCGGCAGGCTGCCGAGATTCTGGAAGTGCCAATCGGAACCGTGATGTCGCGGTTGCATCGAGCACGTCAGCAGCTTCAGAAGGATCTTTACGACTACGCGGTCGACTCGGGCATCGTGCCCACCGTGGGGAGGCCGGGTTAATGGCCTGGGATTGCGAGGATTGCGTCCGGCGGCTCGACCAGATGGTGGACAAAGAGCTCACCGATACCGACGTCAAGCTCATCGAGCTTCATTTCGAGGAGTGCGGCGACTGCATCAAGCGATACGACTTCCAACAGGGCCTCAAGCGCCTGATCAAGGTGTCGTGCGAAGGGGAGCGAGCGCCCGACACGCTGCGCGCCCGGCTTCGGGAGATCCTCCAGGGCTGACGCAGACCTGACGGATTCCGGTCGGTGTCACGAAAGCGACACCTGCCGGAATTACCCTCATGACAGTTCGGTTCGTATCTAAAGGGACTAAGAGGGTTTGGTTCTCCCACAGGAGGGGACAGTGCAGTTCGACGACGCCAACCAAGCAATTCGTTCCGCAAGCCACCTCGCTGCCCAGCGTCGAGCCGACGCGGTGCGGCTGCCCTCGCTGGTCCGCGCCATCGACATCCTGCTCTTCGATCTCGAGGAGCTGAACATCGCGGGAGTCGCCCGCGTCCCGGCGCGGATCCGCGAACAGGCTGGAAATGTACTGCGGCTGGTCCCGGCGCCCGCTGCGACTGACGAGGAGCTCCTCCGTGTCCGGTTCCGAACCGGCGCCCTCATGGACACGCTCTTCACCGCCCAGGAAATGATCTTTCGAGCGATGGATCCCACCCGGCCCGCGCTCAACGACGACGATGAGGAGATGCGGTCGGCCTAGCGGACCACACACGTCGGCTTCGGACGCTTGACAGCGGCATTACCTCTTGGACGCAGCGCCGTTCCGTCTCCCATCAAAAGGCCCCTCAGGGGCGAGGAGAGACACCAAGAGAAATGCCAAACAAGAGAATCCTGGTCACAGCAATCGCGACCGTGGCCTTCCTGTCCGTGGCCTGTGGCGCGGGGAGCGCCACCAGTACGAGTGGTCAGCCTGGCGGGCGCGCCGAGTCCACCTACTCGAACGGGCCGACGACCGAAAACCCGGCCAGGTCGACGACAACCGGCACGGCGCAGGGAGCGACGGGCTCGGCGCCGGCCCAACCCAACCCCGGTGTGCCCCTGACGGAGGGACCCAAGGTCATCCGCACCGGCGACATGACCATTGAGGTCAAAAAGGGCGCATTTGACAGCTCCTACCAGTCGGCCGTGGACGTCGTCAGCGGCCTGGGCGGCTACATCCAGTCAGCTCAGGCGCAGGCCGACCAGGGACCCTTACAGGCCGGTACCGTCACCTTCGCGGTGCCGTCGGACAGGTTCCAGCAGGCACTGGAGCAGTTGAAGAAGATCGGCGTTGAGAAGGCGATCCACGTCAGTGGCCAGGACGTCAGCCTCCAGTACGTCGACCTCCGAGCTCGACTCGGCAACCTCGAGGCCCAGCGCGACGCGATGCTCGCGCTCCTCCAGAAGGCCCAGAGCGTGCAGGACATCATCACGGTCCAAACCCAGCTCGGAAACGTCACCGGGCAGATCGAGCAGCTGAAGGGCCAGATCGCCTACTTCGACAAGGCGACGAGCCTTTCGACGCTCAGCGTCACCATCCGCGAGGGCGCGCCGCCCGTCGCGGCGACCCCTGCCCCGGACACCTGGGGCTTCCGGACCGCGCTCAGCGACGGCCTCCATGGCTTCGTCGGCACCCTCAATGGAGGCGTCGTCGTCCTTGGCTACCTCGGTCCGTTCATCATCCTCGCCGGCTTTGGCCTGCTGGCTTGGAGGTTGCGGAGGCGGTTCGCCCTGTAAGTTTCGTCACGTGCTGGATGGGGCTCGGCTTTACGCGATCACGCCAGACGCCCCGCCGGATCGAATCGAGGCACTTGTCGGCGCCGTCCTCCGGGGGGGCGCCGACGTCGTTCAACTCCGCCACAAGACGCTGGCGCGTGGCGCCCTACTCACGCTCGCCGAGAGGCTGCGCGCACTGACGCGCACTGCTGGAGCGGTATTCATCGTCAATGACCATGTCGACATCGCCCTCCTCGCCGAGGCGGACGGCGTCCACCTCGGGGACGACGATCTCAGTCTCGCTGCGGCGCGCCGGCTCGCCGGGCCCGGCCTTCTGATCGGCGCCTCCGCGAACACGCCGGCAACGGCGCGCGCGGCGGTTGACGCGGGAGCGGATCACCTCGGTTGCGGGCCGGTGTTCGCCACTCCGATCAAAGCGGCCAAGCTCGCCATCGGTCCGGAGGGTGTCGCCGAGGTCACGGCAGCGGTCGCCATCCCCGTCTTCGCCATCGGCGGGATCGACGCCTCCAACCTCCCTCTTTTGAGGGCGGCCGGCCTTCGGAGGGCGTGCGTGATCCGGGCCCTGTCTGACGCCGAAGACCCGGAGGCTGAGGCCCGATCGTTGCGCGCCATGCTCGCATGAGGCTCGACGAAACGGGCGAGTCGGAGATCATCCGCAGGCTGCTGCCGCATCTCGCCACCGAAGGGCTCCTCATCCTTCCGGGCCGGGATGACGCAACGGCTTGGACCGAAGAGGCGGGCATCACCGTCGCCAGCTGCGACGCCAGCGTCGAGGGCGTCCACTTCGACCTCTCCTGGCAATCTCCCGAAGACGCCGGCAGGCGTGCTCTGGCTCTCGCTCTCGGTGATCTTGCCGCCAAGGGCGCCAGACCGACATATGGACTGATCACCCTGGCGGCGCCGGCGCGGTGGGAGATCGAGACGGTGGAGGGGCTCTATGCCGGGGTGGCGGGGCTCGCCCGCGAGGTGGGCCTGCGGCTCGCCGGTGGCGATACGACGGCGATTGACGGCCCGGCCGTCCTTTCGATTACCGTTCTTGGCCGCGCCGATGTCCGGCCGCTGGCAAGGTCCGAGGCAAGGCCGGGCTGGTCGGTGGCAGTCACCGGCTCGTTGGGAGGTGCGGCCGTCGCCCTCCGCGAGCGCGTGTCCTTCCCGCTGGTGCCTCGGCTTGCCGAAGGAATGCGGCTCAATGGCGCTGGCGCCTGTTGCGGGGACATCTCGGACGGCCTCATCCGCGAGCTGGAGAAGTTCCTCCAAGCCTCCGGCGCCGGCTCACGCATCGAGATCGAGCGTGTCCCCCGCGCGCCTGGAGCCACGGCTCTCGATGCCCTGGCGAGCGGCGAGGAGGCCGAGCTCGTCTGCGTGGCCCCGGCTCGCGTGCTGGAGTTGGCCGGCCTGACGGTGATCGGGATCATGACGGAGGGTACCGAGGTGGTCGTGCTCGACCGCGAGGGTAACCCGATGGAGATCAAGATTCGCGGCCATGAGCACTTTGCTTGAGCTCATCACCGCCTCGGCCGACGAGACCGAGGCGGCAGGGGAGCGGCTCGGCCGGACGCTGCGCGGCGGCGACCTGCTCCTGCTCGCGGGTGATCTCGGGGCGGGCAAGACGACGTTGGTTCGGGGCCTCGCCCGCGGGCTTGGCGTGAGCGGAGCGGTCCAGAGCCCGACATTCCAACTGGTGCGCGTCCATCCCGGCCCGATCCCGCTGGCGCACGTTGATCTCTACCGGCTCGAATCGGCCGCTGAACTGGGCGAGCTGGGGCTGGAGGAGATGCTCGAGGAGGGAGTGGTCGTCATCGAGTGGGGGTCTCGACTTGTCGATCCACCCGGCCGCAGCGGGCGCCTCGACATCGAGCCGCTCGGGCCCGACAGCCGCCGCCTGCGGCTCCTCGGGCCTGCCGGCTGGAGAATTTAGGTGGTCCTCGTGATCGACACTTCGTCGGCGATGAGCGCCCTGGCCCTCATCGAGGGCGAGACGGTCCTGACCGAAACCGTGGCCGAGTCCGGGCGTGTCTTCGACACCGGCTCCGCGATCGCGCAACTGCTCGGAGGCCGCGCCCGCGAGCTCTCCGCTGTCGCCATCGCGCTCGGGCCGGGCTCTTTCACAGGCGTCCGCTCGGGGATCTCATTCGGTCTCGGATTGGCCCACGGCCTCCAGGTTCCGCTTCTCGGCCTTGGCACTCTGGAGCTCGTCGCCGCCCGGGCGCAGCAAGCGGTGACGGCCCTCAGCGAGGCAGGCCGCGGACGGGTCTACTACCTTGCGCCCGACGGCCGGACCGGCGTCGGTGCGGCGACGGAGTTGCCGACCGAGTGGCCGCTCGCCGGCTGGACGCGGCCGGCGACCGCACTCGGGCTTTTGGCCGGAGGTCATGAGATCCTTCCGGAGGAGCTCCTGGTCTCCTTCGGCACGGCCGCCGCGACCCTCCTCGACGGGGCGCAGAGGGTTGCCTATGATAGGGTCAGACCCGTCTACATGTCGCCTTTCGGGGGCCTTGCCTGATGGTTCAGACGCGCCAACAACTATCCATCGAGCCCATGCGCGAGGGCGATGTCCCGGTCGTGCAGGAGATCGAAAAGGACATCTTCAGCACTCCCTGGCCGCGCAACGCGTACTACCGCGAGCTAGCCTCGAGGAACACGGCCCATTACCTTGTCCTGCGCCGCGAGGAGGGCGAGAAGAACGAAGTCATCGGCTACGGCGGCATGTGGCGCATGTACGACGAGGCCCATGTCACGACGATCGGCATCCGTAGGGACCAGCACCACAACGGCTACGGGCGCGTCATCTTCGCCGGCCTGGTCCAGGCCGCCTACGACCTGGGGGCAAAGTGGGTGACGCTCGAGGTCAGGACATCGAACGAGAACGCGATGCGGATGTACGAGGGCTTCGGGTTCAAGGTCATCGGCCGCCGCCGCGGCTACTACACCGACAACGGCGAGGACGCGATCGTGATGTGGTCGGACTCCATCTATTCGACCCGCTTCCGCTCCGCCTACGACGCCAACCTCGAGCGTATCGACAGCCCGGTTGCCGGACTCCGCCGCGAGCCGCTGACAGGACCGCAGCGCCTGTAGCTCGGCTAAGCTCGGAGACCTGCTGACTCTAGGAATCGAATCGAGCTGTGACGAGACGTCGGTGGCCCTCGTCGAGGACGGGCGCCGGGTCCTCGCCAATGTCATCCACTCTCAGGAGGCACTCCACGCAAGGTACGGCGGCGTGGTCCCCGAGGTGGCCGCCCGCGCACACCTCGAGAAGCTTCCCGGACTGATCGACATCGCGTTCGAGAGGGCTGGAGCCCGACCCGCCGACGTGGGGCGGATCGGCGTCACCCGCGGACCCGGTCTAGTCGGCTGCCTCTTGGTCGGCATCGGCGTGGCCCGCGGGCTGGCCCTCGCTTGGGAGCGCGAGATCACGGGAGTGAATCACCTTTGGGGCCACATCTATGCGGGGATGCTCGCCGAGCCCGACCTCCAACCCCCGCTGCTGGCTCTCGTCGTCAGTGGCGCGCACTCTGACCTCGTGTGGATGCCGGCGCACGGTGAGTTCGAGATTCTCGGACGGACGCGCGACGACGCCGCTGGCGAGGCCTTCGACAAGGCGGCGCGGATGCTGGGGCTCGGGTATCCGGGCGGCCCGGCACTCGATCGGTTGGCGAGGACGGGTGATCCTCGCCGCCTGCGCCTGCCGAAGCCGAGCCTGCCCGGCCTCGAGTACAGTTTCAGCGGCCTCAAGACGGCCCTCCTCTACAGGCTCCGCGACCTCGGTGAGCCGAGTGACACCGATCGGGCCGACCTCGCCGCTGCGTTTGAGGAGTCTGTCGTCGAGTCGCTCCTCGAAAAGTTCGACCGGGCTCTTCGCGCCCATCCCGTGGCCGACGTCCTGGTCTGCGGCGGCGTTGCCGCCAACAGCCTTCTGCGCCGCCGCGCCGCCGAGGTCGTAAGCGATCGTGCCAGGCTTACGATCCCGCCGCCGGCCCTCTGCACGGACAACGCGGCGATGATCGCCGCCGCCGCCCATCACGCCCCCCGGTTCGAGCTCGAGGTGGACCCCTCGCTGGGCTGGCGATGAGCAACATCGATGGCTGGGAGATCGTTTTCAGCGGTCCGCGCTTCGGTGCGGAGGTCGTCCTCGCCGCTCTCGAGGCTCATGGGATCCGGGCGGAGGTGATGAGTGACAGCGC
>JAYUBK010000297.1:0-3340 GCA_043740835.1 Chloroflexota bacterium | reverse complement strand
TTCTAGCCGGTCTGAGCGGAGCGCCTCTGGCGCAGAGGCCTTCCGACCTCGTGGAGGAAGCTGAGGATCTCCCGGTAGGACTGGACCATCGACGTCTCGTAGTACTCGACACCGACTTCGGCGCAGAAGTCGCGGACGATCTTGTGTGCCTCCCGGACCCGGTTCCTCGGCATGGCCGGGAAGAGGTGGTGCTCGATCTGGTAGTTCAGTGACCCGTACCAGATGTCGGTGGCCGCTCCAGCCTTCACGTTGCGGGCGGTGAGGACCTGGGCCCGAAGGTAGTCGATGCGCTGCTTGCCTTCCATCTGCGGCATCCCCTTGTGGTTGGGCGCGAAGACCGAGGCCATGTAGAAACCCGCTGCCGCCTTGTGCACGAGCACCACCAGCAGCGCCGACCAGGGGCCCAGGAAAAAGACGAGCAGTCCGATGTACGCGATGAGGTGGGCGAGGAGGACGCCGATCTCGATGTAGTGCTTGCGGCTGGGGTTCCGGATGAGGAACAGGAAGCCCGACACGTACATGCTGAACCCCAGCAGCGAGGTCAGGGGGAAGAATGCAAATGCCTGGTAGGCGGCGAGGAAGCGGAAGAGTCCACGCCGCGACAGGGCCTGGTCCTCGGTGTAGGCGATCGCCAGGTTGTTGACGTCCGGATCTTCTTCCAGGTGGTTGGGGCTGCCGTGGTGCCGGTTGTGCTTGTCGACCCACCAGGAGTAGCTCATGCCCATCAGCATCGTCCCGGTGATGAAGCCGACGAGGTTGTTCTTCCAGCTCTTCTTGAACATCTGCTGGTGGCCGGCATCGTGGACCTGGAAGCCGAGCTGGCCGAAGACGATGCCGAGCGCCACGGCGTCGGTGGCCTGCAGCCAGGGATTGCGCAGGGTCAGGAGCAGCCCAAGGCAGAGGACGAAAACAGAGATGTTGGCGGTGATCGACATGGCGTAATACCAGGGCTGCTTGTCGAGGAGCCCAGCTTCCTTGATCCGCCGTTTCAGGACCGCGTAGTCGGAAGGGGCCGGGAGGGTGAGGGGCTTGACCAGTCGCGGTCGTGGCCCCGCATCCGCACTCAGGCGGGGCTGCAGCACGTTTTTCACCTTACCCGAATCCTGGCGCGACGGCTACGTTCCCTATTAAGGGCGACGGCAAAACTGGAGATTGTTGTTTCTTGGAAGGGATGACTCCTCCTGACACGCACTCAGACCTCCTCGAGCGGCCGCTCTTCGCCCATCTCGCCACGATCCGGTCCGACGGGGCGCCACAGGTCAATCCGATGTGGTTCCTCTGGGACCCGAAGGACGGTGTCATCAAGCTCACTCACACCCGGAGCCGTCACAATTACCGCTACCTGCAGGCCGAGCCGCGGGTCGCGCTGTCGATCGCCGACCCCGACAACCAGTACCGCTATCTGCAGGTCCGGGGAGCGGTGGAAAAGGAGGAGGAGGATCCGACGGGTGCCTTCTACCAGACGCTCCAGCAGCGTTACCGCGGTTCGACGTCCGAGGTCAAGGATCGCCACGAGCGCGTGGTATTCACGATCCGGCCGACCAACTTCCTGGCCTACGGGGTCGCAAAGCAGCCCTAACCCGGAGGAATGATTCCTGGTGGTCCCGCCCGCGGGGGCTCGCCACTCGGCAACGGTCGGCGGGGTTTGCGAGAATCGCTGCATGAAAACAGTCGAAGGCATCGAAGGCTTCAGGGCGCTGGCCGGCCAGCATCTCGGCGAGAGCGAGTGGCACGAGGTCTCGCAGGACCGAATCAATCAATTCGCCGACGCCACCGGGGACCACCAGTGGATCCACGTCGACGTCGAAAAGGCGAAGGCGGGACCGTTTGGCACGACCATCGCCCACGGCTTTCTGACCCTCTCCCTCCTGCCGATGCTGGGCTCCGAGGTGACCCACGTGGCCGGCATCAAGATGGGGATCAACTACGGGCTCAACAAGGTCCGCTTTCCCAGCCCGGTCAAGGTCGGTTCGAAGGTTCGCGCTTCGGTGCGCAATGTCAGCGTCGAGGATGTCCAGGGCGGCATCCAGGTCGTCAATGAGGTCACCATCAGTGCCGAGGGATCGGACAAGCCGGCCTGCGTGGCTGAGACCGTTTCGAGGTACTACGGTTAGAGGAGGCTACGAGAGGGGTACGAGTCCCGCCTCGATCTTCTCGCGTTCGGGCTCCAGGAATGGCGGCAGCGCCAGTCTCGAGCCCATTGTCTCTTCCGGTTCGTCTGCCGCGAAGCCCGGCCCGTCAGTGGCTATCTCGAAGAGAATCCCGCCAGGCTCCCGGAAATACACCGACTTGAAGTAGAAGCGGTCGATGACCGGGGTCGGCTGGAGGCCGACCGAGGCGATGTGATCGCGCCACTCGATCTGGGTCTGGCCGTCAGGAACCCGGAAGGCCACATGGTGCACGCCACCGCGGCCCTGGCGGGCGGGCTCGACCTTTTCGGGGACCAGCAGCCGGATCTCGGCGCCGGGGCCCCCCGGACCGACCTCCAGCACGTGCTCGACGCCGCCTTGCGGCAGTGCGTGCTCGGAGACCGACCGGAAGCCCATGACCTGGGTCAGGACATCGGCGGTGGTCTGCGGACGCGCGCTGGTCAGGCCGGCTCCATGGAGGCCTCTGACCTGGAACTCGGCCGGCACCGGGGAGCGGTCCCAGGGAGTCCCGCCGGGAGCGCCGCCGTCGGCGACAAGCTCGAGGCGCTGTCCCTCAGGATCGGTGAAGGGGAGGACGGCGCGGCCCCCGCGCTCGATGGCTGCGGAATGCTCGACCGACTCTTCCTTGAACTTGGCGGCCCACCAGTCGATCGCCTCTGGACCGGCGACCCTGAGGGAGATCGGAGCGATGCTGCCGGCCCCGGGCCGGTCGGGCGGGGTGTTGGGCCAGTCGAAGAAGGTGAGGTCGGTTCCGGGGCTGCCCTTGGCGTCGGCATAGAAGAGGTGGTAGGCAGAGACGTCGTCCTGGTTCACGGACTTCTTCACAAGGCGCATACCCAGGAGTCCGGTGTAGAAGCGGAGGTTGGCTGAGGCGTCGCCCGTTATCGCCGTGATGTGGTGCAGGCCGCCAAGAGGTTCCATCTCAATGGATACCCGACTTGGGCGTGCGGCATTCGCGCACCGCGCTCAGCCTTGGGGCTCGCGCTTGTCGATCTGCCCGAGGGCCCGCTCCACGGCCACGCACCTGTCCTCCACGTAGTCGATCCCGGCCTCCTCGGCGATTCCACGGGCCTCCTCGGAGACGATGCCCTGCTGAAGCCAGACCGCCGGCGCGCCCATGGCCACGGCGTCTCGCACCACCTGGGGCGCATCTCCACTGGGCCGGAACACGTTGACGAGGTCGACCTTTT
>JAYUBK010000296.1:0-3340 GCA_043740835.1 Chloroflexota bacterium | reverse complement strand
CCGTGAACCAGAAGCTGTTGCGGCCGCCCTCAGACTCGGCGCCGACCCTGCCGCCGGCCGCCTCTACCAATTGGCGGACGATGGCGAGTCCGATCCCGGCGCCCCCGGAGGCGCGGTCGCGCGCCAGCTCGCGCCGGTAAAACCTCTCCCATAATCGAGGCAACTCGGCACTGGGAATCTCCTCGCCAGTGTTGATGACAGCCACGCGGACCTCGCCATCCTGACGGGCGGCGCGGACCTCCACGGTCCCACCCTCCGGCGTGTAGCGGCCGGCGTTGGAAAGGAGGTTCTGGATGACCTGTGCCAGCTGGTCGGGGTTGCCGGCTCCGCGAAGGCCGGGCGGGATCTCCGTCCGCAATTGCAGCCCGCGCTTTTCGAAGGCCGGCCCGGCGATGGCGACCGCATCGCCAAGAGCTACCGAGACGTCGAGGTCGACGAATTCGGCGCCTCCTTTCAAGCCCTCGCCCAGAAGGTCCAGCGACTGCGACAGCCGTTTCAGCCTGTCGACCTCCTCTCCAAGCGAGGCGAACACGTCCGGGGTCGGCTCGACCACACCGTCGCGCATCGCCTCGAGGTAGCCCTGCAGGTTCGTGAGTGGAGTGCGCAGCTCGTGTGCGAAGTCGGCGATCATCTGGCGCCGCGTCGTCTCCTCCGTCAGCAGCGTCTCCGCCATGCCGTTGAAAGCCCGTGCGACCGCGGCCACCTCCCTCGTTCCCCTCTCCGGCGCCCGCACCGAGTAATCGCCCGTGGCCAGGGCCCCGGCGGCGACCGCGACTCGCTCCAGGGGACGCGCCATGAAGTAGGCGAGGACGGCGGCGAGCACGATGCTGATGGCGAACGCGACAGCCGCGCCGAGCCCGAAGATGTTTGTCACCGAGTGATCGAACATCGCGCGAGCGCTGCTCTCGGTGTCGCCCTGGCCGACCATCAGGTCCGCAAACACGTTCTTGCTGACGCCGAGGATGCCGACGGCGACGATGCCCAGGGCGATGGCGACGGTGAGGACCAGGGCGAAGGTGATGCGAGTCGCGATGCGGTCCAATTTCAACTAGCCGGCGGGAGTCCGGTAGCCGACGCCCCGGACCGTCTGGATGTAGCGGGGGCTTTCGGCGGCGTCGCCAAGCTTTTGGCGGAGCCGGAAGATGTAGACGTCAACGCTCCGCTCCAGTACTCCGTCCGCGTCGAAGCCGGTCACCGTCTCCATCAACTGGTCGCGCGAGAGAACCCGTCCGCGCGCACCGACGATGGCGCTCAGAAGGCGGAACTCGAGGGAGCTCAGAGTCAGATCGGCTCCGCCGCGCCGCACCTCATGACGGGCCGTGTCGATCTCGAGATCGGCGTGCCGGAGGAGGCCGTCCGCCAGTTCAGGCTCGACCCGGCGGAGGATGGCCTGGACGCGGGCGACGAGCTCGGCCGGGGAGAAGGGTTTGGCCAGGTAGTCGTCGGCGCCACCCGCCAGGCCGCGCACCCGGTCCGCGACCGCTCCGCGCGCGGTGAGCATCAGGATCGGGACCTTCGAGGCCTCCCGGATGCGGCGCGCCACCTCCATCCCGTCCACGCCCGGCAACATCAGGTCGAGGACGATCAGGCGCGGGCGGAGGGTGGCAGCCTTCTCCAGAGCGACATGCCCGTCGGCAGCGGTGACGACCTCGAATCCTGCCGCCACGAGGTAGGCGCGCACCAGGTTGACGATCTTCGGATCGTCGTCCACGACGAGGATGCGGTCGGCCATGTGGTGGATGCTAGGCCGCGCGGCGTGACAGCGGCATGACTGCCGTTCTGTAACCGTGTCGCAACTTTCGGCAGCGATAGTCTGCGCCGTGGACCGCTACCGGGTCGCTCTTTTGGGCTCCCTCGGCATCATCGCCGTAGTCGCCGTTCTCTTCGCCGTACGGGCCGCCGGAACCACGCCGGACACCGTCGCCGCCGGCGTGGCCTCCGCTCAACCGACGACGTCCGCGGATCTCCTCACGGCCTCCCAGCGTCCCCCGGCGCCCGAGTTCCAGGGTTTGGCGGGCTGGGTGAACAGTGACCCCCGCACCATGACTTCACTCCGGGGCCAGGTTGTCCTCATCGACTTCTGGACGTACTCCTGTGTCAACTGCGTGCACACCCTCCCCCACCTCCAGGCACTGCAGGCGAAGTACGCCGGCGCGGGCCTGACGATCGTCGGCGTCCATTCGCCGGAGTTCGATTTCGAGAAGTCACAGAGCAATGTCAGCGGTGCGGTGAAACGCCTGGGCGTGACCTGGCCAGTCGCGCTCGACTCCAGGATGGCCACCTGGAACGCCTGGGGAAACCGCTACTGGCCGGCCGAGTACCTCGTCGACAGGGATGGCCGCGTCGCCTACTACCACTACGGCGAGGGCGACTATGACCACACCGAGCGCGCCATCCTGGCCCTCCTCGGCACTGCCGGCACCGTTGCGGCGGCACCCGGCCAGGCGGCAGACCCGGGTCGGACACCCGAGCTGTACGCCGGGAGCGCGCGCGGCAGCATCGATGCGGCCTACGGGCCACGCGGCACCACCGTGGTCTACCCGGACGCCGCTCCGCCCGCCTCCCCTGGTCGGATCCAAATTGTTGGCGCCTGGTCCGATGGCGGACAGTACATCGAAGCCAGCGGCATGGCCCGGGTGCGGCTGCGTTTCCACGCCAATGACCTCTTCCTGGTCGCCGAGGCCGCGGATGCCACCTCGACCCTGACTGTCACCGCAACCCTCGACGGGATGCCCGTCGCGGACGCCAATCGAGGCCCGGACCTCAACGGGTCGAGCCTCGGTGTTGGGCGCAGCGACCTCTTCCACGTCATCGAGAACACCGGCCCCGGCACGCACATCCTCGAGTTGACAGTGCCTGCCGGCTTTCGGCTCTACACGTTCACATTCGAATAGCAGGCCGGTGAAGACGTCCAGTTGATGCTTGCTCTGCTCCCTCATCCGCTGACCCTCGGTGCGACTTTCGCGGCCGGGCTCGCGTCATTCCTCGCTCCGTGCACCCTGCCGCTCGTCCCGGCCTACCTGGCCTACGCGGGCGGGCTTGCCGGGCACGACGCGACCGACACGCAACCGCGGGAGAGGGTGCGCGGCCGCCTCGTCGCCGGCACGCTTCTGTTCGTCCTCGGCTTCGCAACCGTCTTCGTGCTTCTCGGCGTCGCCGCCGGCGGCATCGGTCAGGCGGTTCACTCGATAGGACCGGCCGTCCAGGTTGCCGGCGGCCTCCTGATGATCGTTTTCGGCCTTGCGCTCGCCGGGCTCCTCAGGGTTCCGGGCCTCGAGAGGACGTTGCAATTCGTGCCGCCGGCGCGGCTGCGTTCACTGGGTCTTTTGGCGGCGGCCCC